>CAZPOZ010000225.1:0-5530 GCA_964588235.1 uncultured Planctomycetales bacterium | reverse complement strand
CGTCAGCGCGGCCCGTCGAACCGCAGCACCTCGAGGCCCGCCACGGTCCAGCGAGGCCGGGCCCGGAAGCCCAGGCGCTCGAGCGCGGCGAGCAGGCGCAGCTGGCCCGGGTCGCGCTCCTCGCGGCCGTCGTAGCGGTCGGCCCGCACGACGAAGGCCTGGGACCGTCCCTCGAGCCAGGCCCGCACCCGGGCGTCCTCCGCCCCGCCGCCGTCGGCCCCGGGCACCCAGGGCAGCTCCTGCGGCGCGCCCAGGGCGCCGCGCAGCGCCGGATGGCCCTCGGCGTAGTGCCGCACGCAGATCGACGCCCACCAGGGCCAGACGGCGACGGCCGCGTCGGGGGCGGCCTCGGCACGCACGCCGGAGGTCGCCGAGCGCCAGTCCTCGCGGGGTCCCCGCAGCGCCGCGACCAGCGACTGCGAGAAGCCGCCGACGACCAGCACGATCGTCGCCGCGCGGCTCAGGCGCGGAGGCAGGCGCGTGAGCAGCAGCGCCGCCCCCACGCACCACACGCCGGCCAGGAAGCCGGAGTAGCGCCCGCCGGTCATGCCGCCCAGCAGGGCGAAGACGAGCACGCCGAGCACGAACCCGCCGGCCGCCGCGAGCGTGGCCACGAGCGGGGCGCGGTCGGCGGGCGCGGCGGGCCCCGCCCCGGCCGGATCGGTCACCGGCCCCCAGCGCCGCCTGCGCAGCAGCGCCAGCGCCCCGAGCCCTCCCAGCGCCGGCCAAGCCCCCCAGGGCGCCGCCGTGAGCAGGTGCTGGCCGAGCCAGCGCTCGAGCACGAAACGCACGCTGAGCCCGGGCCCGGACCGGCCCTGCGCCGAGAGCGCGCGGGCGCGCTCCAGCTGGTCGGCCAGCACGGGCAGCCAGGGCAGGAGCGCGAGCGAGCCGAGCGCGGCCGCCCCCAGCACGGCCCAGCGCCGGGCCGGCGGGGCCGGCCGGACGAGCACGTAGGCCAGGAGGGAGACCGACACGACCCCGGCGTAGTAGAACGTGTGGAGCGCGGCGGCGGTGAGCAGCGCGACGGCCGCCAGCCAGGGCAGACGCCCGCGCGCGAGCGCGCCCTCGACGGCCGCCCACAGGGCGGTCGTGATCAGCGCGAAGCAGGCGAACGAGCGGATCTCGTAGGAGATCCAGGCCAGCTGCGGGCTCACGGCCGCCAGGGTCGCCGCGAGCCAGCCCACGCGCGGGCCGGCGAGGCGCGCCCCCAGCAGCCCCAGGAGCGCCACCAGGCTCAGGCCGGCCGCGAGCGAGAGCAGGCGGCCGCCCAGGTCGCCCGGGACGACGTGCAGCCAGGCCCGCAGGGCCAGGTACCAGCCGGCCGGGTGGGTGTCGCCGTGGCGCACGGCTTCCACGAGCGCGGCCGGATCGCGGGAGGCCATCTCCATCGAGAAGACCTCGTCGAACCACAGGCTGCGCCCGAGCGGCGGCACGCGCACGAGCAGCGCCAGCAGCGCCACGGCGGCCAGCCGACCCCAGGGCACGCGGCGCCCGGCTCAGCCCGCCGGCGCCGGGGGCCGACGCCGTTCCAGGCCGGCCCGCGAGCGCTCGAAGGCCTGCTCCTGCTCGGGCGTCAGCGTCGGGTAGCTCAGCCCGAGGCTCTCCAGGGCGTCCACCACGATCCCGGCGACGGCCAGGCGCAGGAACCACTTGTGGTCGGCGGGCACGACGTACCACGGCGCGTGCTCGGTGCTCGTGGCGCGCAGCGCCTCCTCGTAGGCCTGCATGTAGTCGTCCCAGCGCTCGCGCTCCGCCACGTCGGCCGGGGCGAACTTCCAGTGCTTCTCCCGGTCGTTCAGGCGCGCCAGGAAGCGCCGCCGCTGCTCGTCCTTCGAGACGTGCAGGAAGAACTTCAGCACGCGGGTCCCGTTGCGGGCCAGGTGCCGCTCCACGTCGTTGATGCTCTCGTAGCGCTCGGCCCACAGGCGCTTGGTCACGAGCGCCGGCGGCAGCTTCTGCCGCTCCAGGTGCTCGGGGTGCACGCGCACGACGAGCACCTCCTCGTACCAGGAGCGGTTGTGGATGCCGATGCGCCCGCGCTCGGGCAGGCGCACGAGCCCGCGCCAGAGCCAGTCGTGGTCGAGCTCCTCGTCGCTGGGCCGCTTGAACGACCACACCTGGCAGCCCTGGGGGTCCAGGCCCGACAGCACGTGCTTGATCGTGCTGTCCTTCCCCGCGGCGTCCATGGCCTGGAACAGGAGCAGCAGCGACCAGCGGTCCTGCGCGTACAGGCGCTCCTGCAGGTCGGCCAGGCGCTCGAGCCCCTCGGCCAGCAGCCGGGCGGCCTTGGCCTTCGACTTGAGCCCGAAGGTGTCGTCGCAGTCCACGGCGCGCAGGCGAAAGCGCCGGGGGTCGGTCACGCGGTACCGCTCGGCCAGGGCGTGGACGTCGTGGGCCTTGGAGCGCGCCATGGGTGGCGAGCATACCCCGCGGCCCGCGATGGGCGCTGCGCCCGTCAGCGGAACGGGAACGGCAGCGGCACAGGGAGGGGCAGGCGGTCGATCACCTCCGACGCGCCCGAGCCCGAGCCGCCGGGGAAGGGGATCAGACCCCCGACGAGGTGCTCGACCAGGGTGCCGACGAGCGCCGAGCCGCTCGAGCCGCGGCTGGCGCGCTCGAGCGCGATCATCGCCGTGAAGGCCCCGATCATCACGGCGGCCGACTTGCGGTCCATGCCGGCCGGCGGACGCTCCTCGAGCTCGTGCTGGCGGTGGGTGCGGAAGGCGGTCTGGACGCGGTCCAGGTCGGCCCTCGTCAGGACCGAGACCTGGTGCGAGAGCACCAGACGCGACTCCTGCCCCCCCGGGTGCAGGTCCAGCACCTCGATCTGGAACACCCGCGGCCCGGGCTCGGCCACCGCCGCCGCCTTGAGCCGGTACTCGCCGCGCTGGCTGGTGGCCTCCACCGCGACGGGGCTGCCCTGCTCGAGCACCCGCACCGTGTCGCCGGCGCGCGTGGTCTGCAGCGTGAGGGTGAGGGCGATCGTGCTCCCCGTGAGCACGGCCGGGTCGCCCCGCACCGACACGGTGGGCTTGCGCAGCCAGGCGGTGACGTCGGCCTGCAGGGCCGGCAGCAGGCCGCCCCCGCGCCCCCAGACCTCCTGCGCGTGCCGGGCGGCGGTGCGCAGGTCGCCGGCCTCGTGCGCCCGCCAGGCCTTCTTCTGGTGGTACTTGACCGGGTCGCTGCGCAGGCGTCCCACCTCGCGGCGCACGCTGCGCCCGCCGGCGTCCGTGGCCTCGACCTCGACGGGCACGAGGTCGTCCCCCGCCGGAACCTGGATCTCGAGCGCGAAGCGCCGGCCCGCGCCCGCCCGGGAGCCGGCGGCGGGGCCCGTCTCCGGCGCCGCAGGCCCGACGGCGGCCTGCTGCCCCCCCACCCACACGCGCACGGACTCGGGGTGCTCGTCGTCGATGCGCCCGCGCAGCACCAGGGTCGGCGAGGGCAGCACCCCGTCGACGGCCTCCACCGGGTCGAGCTCGAGGCGGGGATCGGTCAGGTCCACCGTCACGCGCGCCTCCAGGCGGCGGGGCGCGGAGCCCGGCGCCTGGTAGAGGATCTCCAGGCCGACGTCGTCGCCTTCCGGCAGGCGCAGCTCGCCGGCGAAGGTGGCCGGCCCGCCGCCCGCGGCGCCCGGCGACGCCGTCAGGGCCACGCCGGCGTCCTCCGCGGGCGCGCCCAGCCGCCGCGCCCGCACGACGGCGCGCGCGGCGACCTCGAGCACACGCACCTCGACGCGCGTCAGGCCGTCGCGCAGCACGCTGCCGGCCACGGGCGCCACGAGGACGGGCTCGTCCAGCGGGAGGGGCCGCGTGCGCAGGTCGGCGGCGGCGCGGGACAGGAGCGGCGAGCGCAGCGGCCGTTCCGCCGACGGCTGGAACGTGCCCCGCGCCAGATCCACCGCGCCCACGAGCGGCTCGGGCAGGGGCGCGCCCAGCAGGGCGCCGTCCAGCGCGTGCGCCTCCAGCGCGACCCCGGCGTCGGCGGGGGCCCGCCACAGGCCCGACTCGACCACCTCGCGCCCGGCGTAGCGCAGCACGAGGTCGTACAGGCCGTCGGCGTGGAGCAGCAGCGTCGTCTCCCCCACGCCGAGCGCGCGCGGCGACTCGTCGGCCGTGAGGGTCCAGGCGTCCACGGCCCGGTCCAGGGTGTAGGGCGCGTCGCGCCCCGGGCCGCCCCCGGCGGCGGGGGCCGGGGCCTGCGGCGTCGCGGCGGCGGCCAGCGCCTCCGTCCCGGCGCGAATCTCCGCCACCTCGTCGGGGAGGCCCTCCAGGCGCGCGGCGGCCAGGGCCTCCTCGGCCTGCGCCAGGCGGGCGCGCAGGGCCGCCGCCGACGCTTCGGTGCGGGCGGCGTGGGCGCGCAGTTCCTCCGCCAGCCGCTCCCGCAGGCGTCGGGCGCGCAGCCAGGCGCGCTGGCGCTCCACGAGGGGCGCCTCCGCCCCCTGCGCGAGGGCCTGCCGCGCGGCGCCCTCGGCGGCGCGCGCCTGCTCCAGCCGCTCGGCGAGCGCACGCCCGGCTTCGGCCACGCGCGCCAACCGGGCCGCGGAGGCGTCCAGGCCGGCCGCGAGCCAGCCGCTCAGGGCAGGGAGCAGCGTCGCCCCCGCGGCGTCGCCCGCCGGCTCGACGATCAGCGCCCCCGCGGCAGGGCCCGCCGACACGCTCACGCGCACGCCCGTCCACGGGCGCGCGGCGGGCAGCGGGTGGCCCGCCACGACCCAGGCCGACGGCTCGAGCGGGGCACGCCCCCCGACGGGGGGACCGCGCTTCCAGGTGCCCGCCTCGACGATGCGCCCCAGCCCCGGGCCGATGCGCAGCAGGTAGGTGCCCTCGGCCGCCTGGGCCGAGGGGCTCAGCCACAGGGCCGCCGGCTCCGCCTCCACGACCCCGTGGAGCGCCGCAGCCTGCGTGCGCAGCGCCGAGAGGTCGAGGTCGCGGGGCTCCGTCGTCGCCTCCTCGCCCTGCTCGGCGGCCAGGAGGGCGCGGCGCAGGTCCTGGCCCTGGGCGTCCAGCCGCCGCACCCAGGCCGAACGCAGCAGCGCCGCCAGGGGGTCGCCCACGGCCAGGGCCGCGGCGTGCGCCACCGCGCGCTCGCGCGCCGCCGCCGCCTCGGGGGCGAACGCCAGGGCCTCGATGCGCCGGAGCGCGGCTCGGCGCACGACCAGGCCGGGAAGCTCGAGCCAGCGCTCGGCGAGGTCGCGGTCGGCGGCCGGGACGGCCTCGGTGAGCCCGCGGAGGCGACCCTCGAGGCGCTCGGCGGCCTCGACGAGGCGGGCGCGCTCGCCCACGAGCGAGGCCTGGCTGGCGGCCGTGGCGGAGGCACCGGGGTCCTCGGGCAGGGCGCCCGCCGCGGCCAGGCCGGCCCGCAGCGAGCCGAGCGCCTCGGAGACGAGGACGGCCGCCGCCTCGGGCTCGGCGGCCTGCGCGGCGTCGAGCGCGGACCTGAGCGCGCCCTCCAGGGCCGAGGCCGAGGCGGCCGCCTCCGGGTCGGCGGCCGCGCGCAGGGCCAGCGCCTCCAGGGCCTGCTCGGCCAGGCT
>CAZPOZ010000224.1:0-5530 GCA_964588235.1 uncultured Planctomycetales bacterium | reverse complement strand
GGACGCAGCCAGGACCGCGCGATTCAACCTGTGTTCACGCAACATGCGGGCTAGGGATGGCCTCTGCGGGCCGTGCCCAAGCAACCGGCGCGCTGGGCCGGTAGCGGAAGGCCGATGACGACGACGACGCGCCTCAAGGCCTGCGCAAGGAGGAGGAAGCGGCCTGAGCGCCCGGCTCCAGCGCGCCGCACGTGCCTCGCAGCGCCTAACTTGGCGGCGTTGGCCCTGAGCGTGGGGGCTCAGCGCGGGCGCGAGGGGAGGGGCGCCGGCGGCGCGGAGGCCGGCGCCTCGGGGGCGAGCACCTCGATCGTGGCCAGCCCCTGGAGGCGCGCCCGCGCCTCCGCCGCCGCCGCCCGGAAGGCCTCGCTGCACGGCGCCAGATCCGCCCGTCCGTCGGGCCCCACCAGGTCGTGCCGCTCGCCCGGGTCCCGGCGCAGGTCGTAGGCCTCCTCCCGCACGGTGCGCTGCCGGCGGTCGTAGGTCAGGATCAGCTTGTGCGCGCCGTCGCGCACGCCTTCGACGAGCGCGTCGGAGAGCCCGCCCGTGTGCAGGGCGCGGCGCACCACCTGCGAGCGCAGGGCCCGGGGCGGAGGGGCGAGGCGGGGGGCCAGCGGCAGGGGACGGCCGGACAGGCCGCCGGGCGCCGGCACCCCCAGGCGGGCCAGCGTCGTGGGCAGCAGGTCGAGCAGGCTCACGGGCTCGTGGACCACCGTGCCGGGCGCGCCGCCCCAGGGCCCGAGCAGCACCAGCGGCACCCGCAGCAGCTCGTCGTACAGCTGCCGTCCGTGCAGCAGCATCCCGTGCTCCCCGAAGGCCTCCCCGTGGTCGCCGGTCACGATCACCAGGGTGTCGTTGAGCAGCCCCGCGTCCTCCATCTGGCGCAGGGTGCTCTCGAGCAGGCCGTCCACCCAACGCACGCCGGCCTCGTAGGCCGTGCGCAGCTCGAGCGCCAGGGCCGCGTCGGGATCCTGCGCGAAGCCCGACCAGGTGTAGCGCGCGTGCTCGGCCAGCAGGCCGGCCCGCGCCGGGTCGTCCAGCAGCGCCTCGCGCACGGCCGCGTCCAGCACGAAGCGCCGCGTGAGCGCCGCCCCCGTCGCCAGGGGGCCCAGGTCGGCCAGCGGGTCGGGTCCCCCCGGCCGTCGCAGCCGCCGCGGGGGGAACGGGTGGTTCTCGGGGCCGTACGGGTCGTGCGCCTCGAAGGTGTGCAGCAGCAGGAACCAGGGGCGCCCCGAGGGGCGTCGGCGCACCCAGCCCGGCAGCAGGTGGGGCACGGCCTGGAACGAGGCCTGGGGGACGACCACGTCGAAGCCCTCGAGCATCGCCCCCGGGCCGCTGGGCCACCGCTCCCCGACCCAGGCCAGGGTCTCGTAGCCGAGCCCTCGGCCGAGCACCTCGGCCCAGGTCGCCGAGGGGGTCAGGCCCGACGCCGCGCCCTCCTCGCCTTCGATCCCGTGCTCGGAGGGCAGCCGGGCCGTCAGCAGGCTGGTGAGCGAGGGCAGCGTCCACGACGAGGGGGCGAAGGCCTCCGGGTAGCGCACCCCGCCGCGGGCCCGGCGCGTCAGCGCGGGCATCGCGGAGGCGCTCTGCTCCTCGGCGCCCAGCATGTCCGCTCGCAGCGTGTCGATCACGATCAGCAGCACGTTGGGCCGGTCCACGGGGACCGTCCCCGGAGGCAGCCGGCCGTCGAGCCCGACGCCGCCCGCCGGGGGAGGCGCGGCCCCGGGCGGAGCGGCGCGGCGCTCGCCGCAGGCGGCGGGAAGCAGGAAGGCGACCAGGGCAGCGCAGGCCAGCGTGCCGACGGGCCGGGCAGGGGCTCGCATGCCCGCAGCGTGACCGTCGGCGCGCGCGCGTCGCCGTGCTCCCGCTCGCGGGGCCGGGCCCTCGTCCCGGCAAGTCGGCGACCGGCGACGCGGGTTGGCAAGGCGGTATCCGGGGAGGGCGGCCCGGCTCCCCGGTTGCCTGCGCGTCCCGCGGGCGGCGCGCCGGTCCGGGGGCGCTCCGGCCCGCACCGGCGCAGGCGCGGGTCCACGGGCCCCCGCGGTCCCGCCTCGACCCTCGCCGAGCCCAGGACGCGACGGCCGGGTGGACGGCCCCCGGCCCGCCTGCGACCGTGGGCGGATGATCCGCAGGCCCGCCCCCTCCCCCGAGCGCCGGCACCCGGGGGCCGCGCTCCTCGGGGTCGTCGCCCCCCTGCTCCTCGCGGCCTGCGGCGGGGGCTCCGCCCCGGCGCCCGCCCCGGCGACCGGCCGCGCCGGGCGCCCGGTGCCCGTGGGCGTGGAACCGGTGGCCCGCGGCCCGCTCGTGCGGCGCGTGGAGGGCACGGGCTCGCTCGAGGCCTACCAGGTCGTGGTGGTGGCCGCGCGCCTGGACGGCGTCGTCGAACAGGTGGGCGTGGAGGAGGGCGACGCCGTCGAGCCCACGCGCGTGCTGGCCGTCATCGACGCCGAGCGCCGGCGCCTGGAGCGCGACCAGGCGCAGGCCCTCCTCGACGAGGCCCTGGCGCTGGGCCCGCGCGCTCAGGCCTCGGCGGCGCGCGCGCGGGCCGGCGTGGCGCGCGCCCAGGCGCAGCTCCGGGCCGCCGAGAGCGACCTCGCTGAGGCCGAGCAGATGCTGGCCCGGCGTGAGCGCATGCGCGCCGAACGGCCGGGCGTCGTGCCCGAGGAGGAGGTCGCCACGACCGCCGCCCTCGTGGCGCGGCGGCGCGACGCGGTGGGGGTGGCACGTTCCGCCGTGGCCGAGGCGGAAGCCGAGGTGTCGCAGGCCGCGGCCGAGGCCGGGGCCGCGGCGCGCTCGCAGGACAGCGCCCGGGCGCGGCTGGCCCTGGCCGAGAAGGCGGCCGCCGACACCGCCGTGCGCGCCCCGCTCGTGGGCGTCGTGCGCCGTCGCAGCGTGACGGTCGGGCAGTACGTGCGTGCGGGCGATCCGCTGCTCGAGATCGTGGACCGCAGCCGGCTGCGGGCGCGCTTCCGCGTCGCGGAGGCCGAGTCGGTGCGGCTGCAGAAGGACCAGACGGTCGGCCTCCAGGTGCCGTCGCTCTCGGGCGAAGGGCGTCCGGCGCGCCTGATCCACGTGGACGAGACCGCCAACGCCGTCTCGCGCATGGTGGAGTGCCTGGCCGAGCTCGACGCCCCCCCCGAGGGCTGGAAGCCGGGCTTCTTCGTCCTGGCGCGCGTGGATCTGCCCTCGGCGCCCGTGCTGCACGTGCCCGAGGCGGCGCTCCAGCCCAGCGAGCAGGGCTGGACCGCCTACGTGGCCGCGGACGGCAGGGCCGAGCGCCGACGGCTGCGTATCGGCCTGCGGACCGCCGAGGGCCGGGTCGAGGTGCTCGACGGGCTGGCCGAGGCCGAGTCCCTGATCGTGGCCGGCGCGAACGTCGTCTCCGAGGGGCAGGCCGTCAGCGTGACCCGTCCGCCGGCGCCGGCGGCGCCGGCCGGCGCACCCGCCGGGGCCGCCCCCGGGAGGCGTTGACGCGCATGACCACCGGGACAGGGATGCACACCCGCGGAACGTCCTGTGGACGGCCTCCGGAAGCCATGCCCAGGCGATCGGCGCGCTGGGCCGGTAGCGGAAGGCCGATGACGACGACGACGCGCCTGCGGCCTGCGCAAGGGGGAGGAAGCGGCCTGAGCGCCCGGCCCCAGCGCGCCGCTCGTGCCTCGTGTCGCCGCCCTTCGTGGCGTTGGCGCTGACGCATGCGGCTCTCCGACGCCGCCGTCCAGCGGCCCGTGCTTGCCTGGATGCTCATGGCCGGGCTGGTCACCTTCGGCGTGCTGGGGCTCCAGCGGCTGGGCGTGAGCCAGATGCCCGACGTGGACTTCCCCCAGGTCTCCATCGCGCTGACCCTCGAAGGCGCCTCGCCCGAGACGATGGAGACCGACGTCGTCGAGCGGGTCGAGGACGCCTGCATGAGCGTCGAGGGGATCGTGGACATCTCCTCCTCCTCGCAGCAGGGGCGCGCGACGGTGACGCTGGAGTTCGAGGTGGGCCGCGACGTCGACGCCGCGCTCCAGGAGACGCAGACGAAGGTCGCGCAGGCCCAGCGCCGGCTGCCCGCGGCGCTGGACCCGCCGGTGATCACCAAGCAGAACCCCGAGGACCAGCCGATCCTGTGGGTGGCCGTCTCGGGCCCGCGCTCGCCGCAGGAGCTCGCCGACCTGGCGCGCTACAAGGTGCGCGACCGGCTGCAGTCGGTGGACGGCGTCGGCGAGGTCTTCTTCGGCGGCTACCGCGAGCGCAGCCTGCGGATCTGGCTCGACGCCGTGGCCCTGGACGCGTACGGCGTCACGGCCAACGACGTCGTGGCGGCCCTGAGGCGGCAGAGCGTCGAGCTCCCGGCCGGACGGCTGGAGGGCGCGACCCAGGAGTGGAACGTTCGCCTGAAGGGCGAGGCGCGCTCCGTGGAGGGGTTCCGCTCGCTGGTGGTGGCCGAGCGCGGGGGCGCGCTGCTCACCCTCGGGCAGGTGGCGCTCGTCGAGGACGGGCTCGAGGACCGGCGCACCCTGGCGCGCAACAACGGCGTGCCGGCCCAGGGCCTGGGCGTGCGCAAGCAGCGCGGGGCCAACGCCGTCGCCATCGCGCGCGAGGTGCGCGCACGGGTGGCCGAGATCGGCCGCAGCCTGCCGGAGGGCGTGTCGGTCGCCGTGACCTTCGACGCCACCAAGCCGGTGGAGGAGTCGATCCACGAGATCGGCCTCACGCTCGTGCTGGCCGTGCTGCTCACCGCGCTGGTCTGCTGGATGTTCCTCGGCTCGTTCTCCTCCACGCTCAACGTGCTGCTGTCGATCCCCACGTCGGTCGTGGGCACCTTCGCGGTGATGCACTTCCTGGGCTTCACGCTCAACACCTTCACCCTGCTGGGGCTCTCGCTCGCCGTGGGCATCGTGGTGGACGACGCCATCATGGTGCTGGAGAGCATCGTCCGGCGGGCCGAGCACGGCGACGGGCGCATCCGGGCGGCCCTGCTGGGCACGCGCGAGATCGCCTTCGCCGCGCTGGCGACCACGGCGGCGATCGTGGCCATCTTCCTGCCGGTCGCCTTCATGCGCGGCATCGTGGGCCGCTTCTTCTTCCAGTTCGGCGTGACGATCAGCGTCGCCGTGGTGCTCTCGCTGGTGGAGGCGCTCACGCTCACGCCGTCCCGCGCCTCGCAGATGCTGAGCGTGGGCGAGCGCCGCACGCGGCTGGGCCGCGGGCTCGAGGCCGCCTTCGCGCTCCTGGCCCGCGGCTACGCGGCCGTGCTGCCCACGGTCCTGCGCTGGCGCGGGACGGTCGTGCTCGGCGCGCTCGCGCTCTTCGGCGCTTCCCTGCTGCTGCTGCGCAGCCTGCCGCGCGAGCTCACCCCGAGCCAGGACATGGGGCGGGCGATCTTCCGCGTGCAGACGCCGCCGGGCACGTCGATCGACGTGATGGACCGCGAGCTGGCGGAGGTGGAGCGCGTGCTGCTGGCCCGGCCCGAGGTCGAGAACGTCTTCTGCGCCGTGGGCAGCGGGCCGAACCAGGGCCTGATCAACGTGGCCAACGTGAACGTGAC
>CAZPOZ010000223.1:0-5539 GCA_964588235.1 uncultured Planctomycetales bacterium | reverse complement strand
CGCCTCCGCGGCGGGCGCCTCGCCGCCGGCCGCGGGCCCGTCCTCGGCCACCGCCGGCCGCGGCGCCCCCGCTGCGAGGGCCGTGAGCAGCAGCGCGAGCGGCGCGACGCTTGCGATGCGCGGCGCGACCGGTGCGCTCCCCGGGTTGCGTCGCTGCACAGGGATCGGATGCGGCATGTCGGCCTCCCCGGGCGCGCGCGGCGCCCGGGGCTCGCGCAGGCAAGCGGCGGTCCGAAGCCCGCGGAGGGGAGGCGCGGGCGGCGAGCGCCTCCCGCGCGGTACGCGGGACCCCGTGGAGCGTGGCCGATCCGCGCCGCTGCGTCGTGGACGATCCGCGCCCTGCGTCGCCGCCGCGATACGCCGCGACGCCGCCGGGCGCATGCGTCTGCCGCTGCGCTCCGCGGCCCCCGGCTTGCGGGTGCGCGGCCATGCCCACGCCGCGCGCGACCGTTCCGTTGCTCCCGCTCCTCCTGCTGCTGGCGCTGCCCCTCGCCGGCGCGGGCGCGCTCGAGGCCGAGGACGACGCCCGCGGCACGCTGCGCGTGGCGCTGCCGGCCCGGCCCGGCCCGCACGCCGTGCTCACCCCGCTGGTCTACTGGGGCGGCTTCCAGACGAAGTCGGCCGTGTACGAGCCGCTCGTGCGCGTGGGCGAGGGCGGGCGGCTCGGGCCCGGGCTGGCCGAGCGCTGGGACGTGTCGCCCGACGGGCGCGTCGTCACCCTGCACCTGCGGCCGGGCGTGACGGCGCACGACGGCCGGCCGTTCCGGGCCGAGGACGTGCGCGACCACCTCGTGCGCTGGCGGGGCAACCCGGGCAACCGCTGGCTGGGCTCCACCGAGCGCCTGGAGGCCGTGGAGGCCACCGGCCCGGCGACCGTGCGCGTCACGCTGAGCGAGCCCTGGTGCTTCCTCGAGGAGTGCGCGATCGTCAACCCGGCCTTCGTCGTGGCGGGCGGCGCCTACGACGCCGAGGGCACGCTCACGGCCAGCGTGGGCACGGGGCCCTACCGCGTGGCCGAGGCCGACGCCCAGCAGGGGCTGACCCTCGTCGCCCACGACGCCTGGTGGGCGGGGCGGCCCGGGCTCGCGCGCATCGAGGTGGAGCGCCTCACGCCCGAGCAGCTGCGCTCCGGCGAGGCCTTGGAGCGCGTGCGCCGCGGCGAGCTCGACCTGCTCGCCGACGGCGAGAGCCCGCTCGTGCCGCGCGAGGAGCTCGCCGACCTCGCCGCGGACCCGCGGCTGCGCGTGTGGACCGGCCCGGGCTCCGGCACGACCCTGCTGGTGCTCAACCGCGCCTCGGGGCCGCTGGCCGACCGCGAGCTGCGCCGGCGCGTGGCCGCCGCCCTGGACCGCGAGGCCTGGGTCTCGGAGGTCGAGCGGGGCTACGCCGACCCGGCCACCACGCTCTTCCGTGCCGGCTGGGCCGGCTGGCCCACGGAAGGGCGGCCCGCGGCGCCGGCCGCCGCCCCGCCCGGCGGCGCCGCCCCCGTGCCCGCGCTGCGCCTGCTGCTGGCCGAGCCCGTGGACGCCCGCACGCAGCGCCAGGCCGACGTCCTGGGCCGCCAGCTCGGGGCCGCGGGCCTCTCGCTGCACGTTCAGCGCGTGGCCGACCGCGAGGCCCGCGAGGCGCGGCTGCGCGCCGGGGACTTCGACCTGGCGCTGCGCACCACGCACGGCGCCCCCTACGACCCGTTCGTGATGCTGCAGGTCCTCTTCCTGCCCCGGCCCGAGGGACGGACCGCCAGCAGCAGCCCGCCCGTCGTGGACGACGCCGTGCTCGCGGGGCTCGTGCGGCGGGCGCTCTCGGCCCGGGGCGAGGCGGAGCGCACGGCCGCCTTCGCCGCCGCGCAGCAGCGCCTGGACGAGGAGCTGCCCCTGGTGCCGCTCTACGTGCACCGGCGCGTGGCCGTGTCGGCGGCCGCCGTGACGGGGCTCGCCGTGGGCGCCGACGCGTTCGACCTGGGGTTCGGCCGGGCGGCCGCGCCCGCGCGGACGCCGACCGCCCTGATCGGCCGCGGACCGCCGCGCGCGGCCGTGCTCCCGCCCGCCCCGCCCGCCGCCGAGCCCGCCGCCCCCGCCGCCGCGGCCCCGCCCACCGATCCCCGGGAGGGCGACGTGCCCCTGCCCGCGGGCGAGGGTTGGAACGCCTCGCTGGTGCTCGACAACGGAACGGTCGGGGTCTGGCACGTGCGCGCGCTCGACGTGTTCCCCACCCTCGGCTGCCCCGACGTCGTGGGCCTGGACGACAAGGGCCGGCTGCACCTGCTCACCTCCTACAGCGGCCGCTGGACGCCCATGACCCGTCTGGAGGACGGCCGCTGGCTCGGCGGCGTGGAGCTGCTCGACCTCGATCCGCGGCTCCCGGGCGCCGAGCTCTACACCGGCGGGGACAAGGGCAACCTCTACCAGCTGGTGGCCCGCGGCGCGGGCATCGTGGACACTCGGCTCGTCGGCGAGACGCCGGGCCAGGCGATCAACCTCGTGGTGGGCGGCGAGCTGGACCCCGAGCGGCCCGGCCCCGAGCTGCTGCTGTTCGCCTGGCCCGACGGGCTCTGGCAGGCGACGCCCTCGGAGTCGCCGACGGGGTTCACCGTGGCGCCGCTGGACCGCAACGGCGTGCGGGTGCGCGACGCGCTGCGGTTGCCGGGGGCCGACGGGCTGGCGCCCGAGCTGATCACGGCCTCGCGCAACGGGCTGCTCCACGCCCTGCGGGTCGTGGGGGGCAAGCCGGTCTGGACGGTGCTGCACGCGGAGGCCATGGGCCTGGGCCGCGTCGCCCTGCGCCCCCGGGCGACGCCCGGGGAGGCGCTGGTGCTCTACAGCACGCTGGACGACGGCCGGGTCCTGCGCCACGAGCGGGCCCCTGGCCCCGGGGGCGCGAGCGAGGGGCGTTGGACCACGGACACGATCTACCTGGGACCTCAGGGCCCCCGCGGGCTGGCCGCGGGACGCTTCGACGCCGACCCCGCCGTGGAGACCCTGGCGGTCTTCGGCTACGGGCGGGAGGTCGAGCTGCTGCGCCGCGCCCCGGGCGCGGCCTGGAGCCGGGAGACCGTCTTCCGCGACCGCGACAAGGGGCACTGGCTCGCGGTGGCCGAGCTCGACGGGCGCAACGGCACCGACGAGCTGCTGGCCAGCGGCTACGGGGGCCGCATCGTGCTGCTCTCCCGTCCGCCGGGTTACGGACGTCCGGGGCTGGTGGGGGCCTCGCGCTGAGCCGCAGCGCCCGGTTCCGGCCTACGGCTTCCAGCCGGACGCGACGGCGAAGCGCCGCTCCACCGCGGCGGCGGCGTTCACGACCCGCGGCGCCCCCTCCGTGGCGGGCTCCTCGCGGCGCCAGGGCTGCCCCGAGGCGTCGAGCACCTCCGCCACCAAGCGGTAGGCGCCTGGGGCCAGCGCGCCCAGGCTCACGCTGCGGGCGGGATCGGGCACGGCCGTCCAAGCGCCCGGCTCCGTCACCCGCCCGCGCTCGTCCAGCCGCTCGAGGCGGTAGCGCAGCGTGCTGCCCGCCCCCCGGCCCAGCGTGGCGCCCTGGAGGTCGAAGGCCGCCAGCACGGGCCCGCCGGCCTTGGCCGGGACCACCGTCTGCCCCTCGTGGGGCGTGGTCACGCGCAGCTCCGGGCAGGCGAAGGCGTTGTCGCTGCCCGGCGCCTGGCGGTTGCCGGCGTCGCAGGCCGTCAGGAGGCACAAGAGCGGGAGGGCGGCGAGGGCGCGGCGCATGGGCAGCGAGCATAGCGCCCCCCCCCCGAGCGGCCCACCTCCGGCCGGGAGGGGGTAGTGGGCCAGTCTCCTCCCGCCCAGGGCGGGCGACGCGCTGGGCTCAAGGGCGCTCAGGCCCGCATCGGCTCGTTGCGTAGGCCGGCGCGTGCCAGCGCCGCCGCAAGCGGCGGCGGGGGCGGCCTCGCCTCTGCGGGCCTTCCACGGCGACCCGCTTGCGGGGCGCCCAGCAGAGCTGCCATCCAGCGCGCCGGTGTGCCCCAGTACGGCGTCAGGATCGCAAACTGACCCACTACCCGGGAGGGGGCCCGCTGGACGGGGTCCGCGGAGCCGCTCGCGGGGCGGTCTGCGACCCGATTACAGTAGCCGCGCCCCGGCCCGGCCCGGGCGTCCCTGGAGCCTCCCCATGCCCGGCCGTCCCCCGCTGCCCCTGCCCTTGGCCCGGACCCCGGCCCGTCGTCCCGCCGTCCGCGCCGCCGTGGGCGTCGCCGTGGCCGTGGCCGCGCTCCTCGGGGTCGTCGGCGGGCGCGCCGCCCCCGCCGAGGGGCCGCCCAAGCTCAAGGTGGGCGTGATCCTCCCCATGACCGGCGACCAGGCCACCTACGGCGAGGAGTCGTGGAACGGCATCCAGCTGGCGCTGTCCGAGCTGACGAAGGCCGGCGGGCTGCCCGTGACCCTCGAGCTGCTGCTCAAGGACGAGACCAGCAACAAGCAGCAGGCCGGCACGCAGGCCAAGAGCCTGATCGAGACCTCCGGGGTGCACGTGCTCGTGGGCTCGGTGGCCTCGTCGAACACCAAGCAGATCTTCCAGGAGGCCAAGGAGGCCGAGGTGCCCTGCATCAGCCCGGCCTCGACGAACGACACGCTCACGCGCGAGGCCGGCCCCTACTGCAGCCGCATCTGCTTCAGCGACTCCTTCCAGGGCTCGGTGCTGGCCGACTTCGCCCTCTCGCGGGGCTGGAAGAAGGCCGCCGCCGTCGTGGACAAGTCGCAGGCCTACTCGCTCGGCCTGGCGAAGAACTTCCGCCAGGCCTTCGAGGCCAAGGGCGGCCGCGTGAGCGAGGACTACTACGTCGGGACCGACACCGACTTCGCCAACGTGATCCAGAACGTGGCCAACCAGAACCCCGACGTGATCTTCCTCTCCGGCTACTACGGCCAGGCGGGGCCGATGATCAAGCAGTCCAAGGGCAAGTGGGACGGCAAGCCGATCATCGGCGGCGACGGCCTGGACAGCCCCGACTTCGTCAAGCTCGCGGGCGGCGCCGGCGTCGAGACCTACATGACCTCGCACTTCGCGGCCGACGCCCCGGACCCGGCGGTGCAGGCCTTCGCCAAGGCCTACACCGAGCGCTTCGGCAAGCCGCCCGGCGCGATGGCGGCGCTGGGCTACGACGTGCTGCACGTGCTGGTGGACGCCGCCCGGCGCGCCTCGCCGCCCACCGACCCCGAGGCCCTGGCCCGGGCCATCGCCTCCACGAAGGGCCTCAAGCTGGTCACGGGCACCGTGGACCTGAGCACGCCGGACCGCACGCCCGTGAAGGACGTGGTGATCGTCAAGGTCGAGCCCAGCGGGCTCAAGTACCACGCCACGATCCCCGCCGCCGGCCAACGCTAGCCGGCGCGGCGCCCGGCCCCCGCGGCCGGCTCGGAGGGGGCTCCCGCCCGCGTGTTCCTCGACTTCCTCCTCAACGGGCTCGGCCTGGGCGCGATCTTCGCGCTCATCGCCCTGGGCTACACGATGGTCTACGGGATCATCAAGCTGGTGAACTTCGCCCACGGCGAGTTCTTCATGGCCGGGGCGTTCGCCGGCTACTTCGTCC
>CAZPOZ010000222.1:0-5600 GCA_964588235.1 uncultured Planctomycetales bacterium | reverse complement strand
ACTTGGTGGCGTTGGGCCTGAGCGCCCGGCTCCAGCGCGCCGCACGTGCCTCGCACCGACCCTCTTGGTGGCGTTGCCCCTCAGGGTCGCCGGAGGCTACCCGGCGGCGGGGCGGCCGCTGCCGTAGGCTGGGGCGACGTGAGCCCGCGCCGCCGCCTGCTGCTGGCCGCCTGCGGCCTCCTCGCGCTCGGGGCCGGCGCCTACGGCCTGCGCCCGCAGGCGCGGGAGGCCCGCCCCCCGCCCGGGGAGGGGCGCGCCGCCCCCCCCGCGGCCTCGGGGCCCACGCTGAGCGGGGCGGTCCCCGCCGACCCTGGGGAGCCGCGCCCCGGGTCCGGCGGGCCGCCCGCAGCCGCCTCCGCTCCGGAGCCGCCCGGCGAGCCGCCCGCCCTGACCGTCGCCGGGCGGGTGCTCGGCGCCGACGGGCGGCCGGTCGCCGGCGCCCTGGTGCGGCTGCTGCGGCCGACGCCGTGGCAGACCTTCACGCTCGCCGACGGGACGACCCTTCGCGACGGGGGCTTCGAGCTGCGCGACGAGGACGGCGGATTCCTCCACGGGCTGCGCGCCGGCGACATGGTCCTGGCCGAGCTCCCTGGCCAGGTCTACGCCTGGCGCGCCCTCGAGGCGCCCGTGGCCGCGGGGCGGCTCGACCTGGGGGATCTGCGCCTGCGCGGCGCCGCCGGCGCGATCGCGGGGCGCGTGCTGGGTCCCGGCGACGAGCCCCTGAGCGCGAAGGTGGAGGTGGAGCGGGAGGACGGCCAGGACGAGGCGGAGGAGCGGGTGTTTGCCCTGGCGCTGGGCGGCGCGCGCTACCTCGTGACCAGCGCCGCCGACGGAGGGCGGTTCGCCACGCGTCCCCTCCCCCCGGGCCTTTACCGGCTGACGATCACGCTCGCGGGTGGGTGGAGCCACGTCGTCGAGCACGTCGCGGCCGGGACGCAGGACCTCGCGCTCCGGGTGCCCCGGGAGGCCGTACCGGCGAGCGAGGGCCCGTTCGACCTGCGGGTGAGCGTGACCTACGAGCCAGGACCGGGCGGCACCCGCCCCCCGGCAGCGAGCCCCGTGTTCCTCCAGGACCGCGACGACCTGAGCGCGGAGCCGGCCGGGCCGCCTCCGGAGGGCGGGGGCCCGCCCCCGGCCTGGCTCGTCCGCGGCGTCGTGCGTGGGCCGGAGCCGTTGGTCGTCTCGCCGGGGGACGAGGCCTGGGGGCCGGCCGTCGTGGCGAACCTCGAACCCTCCACCGAGGGGCGCGAGGTCGTGCTGCCGCGGGCGCGCCCGCTCCACGGGGTCGTGCGCCTTCAGGGCCGCGGCGTCCCGGCGCGCATCCAGTGGCGGGCGGTGCTCGGGCCGGCGGGCGCGTCTGCGCTGGACCCGCACTCGACGCCGCCCGACGCGCATCCGCTCCAGGGCTCGCTCTACACCGACGGGGAGGGCCGTTTCCGCGTGGGCGGGCTGCCGCCGGGCACCGTGTCCGTGTGGGTCAACCCGGTGCACGACGATGCGTGGTACGCGACGTCGGTGCCGTTCAGCCAGCTCGCGCTGCCCCGCCCGGCGTTCCACTGGTGGGGCTGGCGCGACGTCTCCCTCGAGCCCGAGCGGGAGGTCGTCTTCGAGGTCGAGGCCGTCGGCCGCGCCGTGCTCGACCTGGCCTGGCCCGACGGGGAGCCCCGGCCCGAGCAGCCTCCCCGGCTGTCGGCCTGGCGCCACGTGCCGGAGGGCAACGGCAGCGACCTGGAGCTGGGCCCCGCAGCCTGGGCCGCCGGGCGGCTGCGCGTGGAGCTCGTGCGGCCGGTCGAAGCCGAGCCCCTCGACGTGCTGCTGCGGGGACCGGCGGTCTGGGCGCTCGTCCCCGGCGTGCGGGCGCGGCCCGAGCCCTACGCGGTCCCGTTGACGGCCTGCGCCCGGATCGCCGGCGTCGTCGTGGGGCCCGACGGCGCGCCCCTGCCGTCGATCCGCGTGGCGGCGCGCTGGGCCGGGGAAGGGCGCGTGCTCGGAGACCGCTGGCGTGTGGCGGAGCGGGCCGACGAGGCCGGGCGCTTCCTGCTCCGGCCCGCCGCTCGGGGCCCTCACGTGCTGGAGGGCTCCGACCCTGACGAGCGGCTCCTCGGGCTCCCGACCCGTGCGCAGGCCGGCGACGAGGTCGGCGAGGTCCTGGTGCGCATGGCCGCGCTCCACTGGGTCGTCGGCCGCGTGGAGGGTCCCGAGGGCCGGGACCTGTCCGAGGTGCGCGTGCGCGTGCTCTTCGGCGACGTCGGGCCTCCGGACGCCGCGAGCGACTGGTGCACCGACGACGGCTTCTTCCGCCTGCCGGCGCCCGTCGGCCTGGCGCTCACGCTGCGCGCCGAGGACGACGAGGGCCGCGAGCTCGGCGTGCTCGTCGTGCCCGCGGACCGTCCGGCGCGCGACCTGCGCCTGCGTCTGGCGGGGGCGCGATGAGCCGCCGCGCGTTGCCGCTGCTGCTGCTCGTGCTCTGCGCGGCCGCGGCGGCCTACCTCGTGGGGGCCGGGGGCGAGTGGGACGCGGGCGGGAGCGGGTCCGCGCAGCCCGCGCCGCTGGATCCGCCCGACGCGTCCGTCGGCGGGGGCCCCGCGCTCGAGGGCTCGCACAAGCGGGCCCGCCGACGCGAGGCGGTGGCCGCCGCGCCCCCCTCGGCACCCCTGGCGGCGCCCTACACGCTGGCCGGGCGCGTCGTGAGCCCGTCGGGCGCGCCCGTGCCCGGGGCGCGGGTGTCGCTGTGCGTCGTGACCGAGGACGGCCGGCCGCTCCCGCGGGCCAGCGTGCGCGCCGACGCCGCCGGGGCCTTCCGGCTGGCGGGCGTGGCCGGGGCGGGCGGCGTGCTGGTGATCGCCGAGGCGCCGGGGCAGCTGCACGGCTGGCGCCGCCTCACGGCGCCTGCCGCGGGGCTGCACGACCTGGGCGACCTGGCGCTGCGGGGGCCGGGCCAGCCCATCCGCGGCACGGTGCAGGACGCCGACGGGCGGCCGGTGCTCGTGCAGCTGGCCTTCGAGCGCGAGCCCGACGACGTGGACGAGCCCCTGTTCGGCGCGGGCGCCTCGACCACGCAGACGAGCACGGACCTGCTGGGGGCCTTCGTCTCGCCGCCGCTGCCCCCCGGCCTGTACCGCCTGCACGTGGAGGGGGCCGCGGGGCACGTCCGCGAGCACGTCCCGGCCGGCGCCTCGGGGCTCGTGCTCACGCTGCCCGGGGAGGCCGGACGCGCGCTCCGTCCGCTCGAGGTGCGCGTGCGCTTCGAGGGCGCCACCGACGCCGACCTCGAGCCCCTCGCGCCCGGGGGCCTGCCCGTGCTGCCCGTGTTCACCCGGGCCGGTCAGGTGCTGCGCTGCCAGCCCGTGGGCCCTGACGGCGCGCCCCCGGCCGGCCCCGCCGCCTCGTGGCCGGTGCGGGCCGACGCCCGCTTCGTGCTGGCGGTCCCGCGGACGGCCGGGGCAGGCATCGACGTGCGCGCGCTGCGCGGCAGCGTGCCCGATCCCCGCTTCGCGCCCGCCCACTTCCTGGCCCCGGCCGACGGGGCGCCGGTCGAGCTGCAGCTCCGCCGGGCGGCAACGCTCTCGGGCCAGGTGCGGCTCGCGGGTCGGGGCGTGCCCGCGCTGGTGGAGGTGGCCTACGAGCTCGACCCCGGCGGGCGCGCGGCCCCACCTCCGGCCGCCGCCGCCGCGCCCCGCGCCGAGGCCGTCACCGACGCGGAGGGGCGCTTCCTCCTGGGCGGGCTCCCGACCGGGCAGGGCCTCCTGAGGGCGCGTCCCGACCGGCGAGGGGGCCGGCCGGAGGTGGGCGACGCCTTCGAGCCCTCGCCGTGGCGTGCGGTCGAGCTCAGCGCGGGCGGCGTGCAGGTGGACGTGGATCCGCCGTTGCGGCTCACGCTGCGCCTGTCCTGGCCGGCCGAGGAACCGGCGCCCGGCCCCCGGCCCTCCGTGCGCGTGGCGCTGGCCGAGGCAGGGCCCGCCGCCGACGGGCTCGCGGCCGAGAGCGCCTGGCAGCAGGGGCGGCTGGTCGTGGAGGTGACCCACCTGCCGCGTTCCGGGCCCGTGGCGCTCGTGGTCACCAGCGGGGACGCCTGGTTGGTGACCGAGCCGCTGGCCCCGCGCGCGGAGCCCTACGACCTCGCCCTGCGGCCGGCCGCGCGCATCGAGGGGCGCGTGCTGGGCCCCGACGGCACGCCGGCCGACGACGGGCAGGTGTGGGCCGTCCCGGTCGGGGTCGGCCGCGGGGGCCTCGCACCGGTCTCCGCCAACCTCGACGGGGAGGGGCGCTTCTCGCTGCGCCCGCCGACGCCCGGCCGCTACCGGCTCGAGGTCGAGGATCTGCCCCAGGGCGTCGTCGTGCCCGTCGAGGTGGACGCGGGCACGCGCGGCCTGGAGCTCTGCGCCCAACGTGCGCAGCGCCTGGAGGGCCGGCTCGAGGGGCGGGAGGCGGACGACCTGAGCGCGTTCTACGTGGACGCGGTCGTGGCCGGCGTGCCGGCCGAGCGCGGCGAGGGGGCCTGGTGCGCCGAGGACGGGGCCTTCCGCCTGGCGCTGCCCGGGGGCCGGGCCGTGACGCTCGTGGCGCGGGCCGAGGATCCGCGGGACGCCCGCTGCGCGACCGCGTCCCTGGCTCCGGGCGCCGAGGGCTCGGTGCGGCTGACGCTGCGGGCGGGCGCGCGCCTGTCGGGCCGCGTGCTGGGACCCGGTGGAGCGCCGCTGGCGGGCGCCCGCGTCCACGTGCGCTCCGAGCTGGTGGACGACGAGGCGACCACCGACGAGGCGGGGGCCTTCGAGGTGCTGGGCCTGCCCGACGACGTGTGGGAGGTGCGGGTCACGGGGGCGGGCCGCACGCTGCAGCGGCGGCTGGGCGCCGGCGAGCACCTGCTCCGGCTCGAGTGAGCCTGGCAGGCAGGGCGCGGGGGCGGGCCGCCGCGCCCCGACCGCGACGGAGGGCTACTTGGGCGCGACGAGCCGGCTCACCACGGCCAGGAGGTCGGCGCCGTGTGTGGCGACGGCCACGCCCCGGTCCACGTGGCGCACGACGCCCTCCGGATCGACGACGAACGTGACGCGTTGGGTCCACTTCGCCCCCGGGGGGAGCGCGCCGAACTTCGCCGCCACGCTCCCGTCGGGGTCGGACAGCAGCGGGTAGTTCAGCTTCTGCGCCTCGTGGAACTGCTTCTGGCTGGCGACGTCGTCCAGGCTGATGCCGAACACGCGCACGCCGGCGGCGCGCAGGGCGGGCTCGCTGTCACGCAGCGAGCAGACCTCCTTCGTTCAGCCGCCCGTCATCGCCTTCGGGTAGAAGGCCAGGACGAACCAGCCGTGGCCTTGCCCGTCGGCCAGGCGCACCGCCTTGCCTTCCTGGTCGTTGAGCGCGAACGTGCCGGGGCGGTCGCCCGCCTGGATCTGCTTCATCGTGGGTTCCTCCGCGGTGACGGTCGCCAGCGCCCAGGGCAGCGCGGCTGCGAGGGCCAACAGAGGCGTGAGCAGGGTCGCGCGCATGGGCGGCTCCGGGTCGAGGCGCCCAGCCTATCCGCCCGGGGCTGACGAGGGCCTCAGAACCAACGCCACCAAGTCAGTCGATGCGAGGCACGTGCGGCGCGCTGGAGCCGGGCG
>CAZPOZ010000221.1:0-5634 GCA_964588235.1 uncultured Planctomycetales bacterium | reverse complement strand
CCATCCAGCGCGTCGGTGTGCCCCAGTTCGGCGTCAGAATCGCAAACGGACCCACGACCCACCAGCACCGTCGAGGGTTGGGTCCCGCCCTGGAACTCCGGCCCCGGCGCGTGGTCGAATGGGTCTCCGGAGGCGCTCCATGCGTAGGTTCCTCTTCGTCCTCGCCGCGGCCGCGCTCCTCGGGTTCCCCTGGGCCCAGGCCGCCCCCGAGAGCCTGGCCGCCGACGGCCGCCTCGCCCTGGTGGCCGACCGGCAGGGGCTGGTGCTCGTGCGCCCGGCCGGGCGCCAGCGCTGGTCGCCCGTCTCGGCCCGCGCGGCCCTCTACCCCGGTGACCGCCTGCGCACCGAGTCGCTGGGCGCGCACGCCGTGGACCTGCGCCTGCAGGCCGGGGGCCGGCTGACGCTGGGGCCCGCAAGCCTGCTCGAGATGGCGCTCGACGGCTCGGCCTTCACGCTGCTCGGCGGCGAGGCCGAGGTCACCGGAGCCCCGGGAGCGGCGGTGAGCGTGCGCGGCCCGGGGGGCTTCGCGCTGGCGGTCGAAGGCCCCGTCTGGCTGCGCTCCCGCGATGGACGGGTCGAGCGCCTCGCCGAGGCGCCGCGCTGGCTCACCGGCTACCGCAAGGGGCTCTCCGACGAGTGGATGGGCTCGCTGGTGGCGACGATCGACGGCGCCCCCGTCCCGCTCCACGTGGGCAGCGTCAAGGTGGACGTGGAGGTGCTCGACCAGGTGGCGCGCACCACCGTCGAGCAGACCTTCGTCAACGGCACGGCCGGCACGCTGGAGGGCGTGTTCCGCTTCCCGCTGCCGGCCGAGGCCAGCATCGCCGGCTTCGGGATGTGGATCGGGGCCGAGTACGTCGAAGCCGACGTCGTGGAGCGCGAGCGCGCCCGCCAGATCTACGAGGACATCCTGGCCCGCCAGAAGGACCCGGGCCTGCTCGAGTGGGCCGGGGGCAACGTCTTCCAGGCACGCGTGTTCCCCATCCCCCCGCACGCGGAGAAGCGCGTGCGCCTGCGCTACACGGAGGTGCTGCCGCTGGAGGGACGCACCTGGCGCTACCGCTACGCGCTGCGCAGCGAGCTGCTGCGGCTGCACCCGTTGCGCGAGCTCGCGCTCACCGTGCGCGCGGCCTCCACCCAGCCCATCGAGGACGTGGCCTGCCCCACGCACGCCGACGCCGTCGTGAGCCGGCCCTCGCCGGGGACGGCGCTGGTGGAGCTCTCGCGTCGTGACTTCGCCCCGGACCGCGACCTCGAGGTCGCCGTGCGCCTGAAGGCCTCGCCCGGGCTCACCGCGGTCGCCCACCGGCGCGGGGGCGAGGGCTGGTTCCTGCTGCTGCTCCAGCCCCCGCAGGCCACGGCCGAAGGCTGGGAGCGCGACCTCGTGCCCGAGGGGCGCCCGCTCGACCTGCTCGTGGCCGTGGACACCTCGGGCTCCGTCGATCCCGCGGCGCGGCGCGCGCAGGAGGCCTTCCTCGCGGCCCTGCTCGGGCTGCTCGGGCCCGACGACCGCGTGCGCCTGGCCGCCTTCGACGTGGACACGCGCTTCCTGAGCCCGACGCCCCGCCCGGCCGACGCCGACTTCGCCGACGAGGCGCGGCGCTTCCTGGCCGCCCGCCCGCCCCAGGGCTGGACCGACCTCGAGGGGGCCGTGGGCGCGCTCAGCGCCGCGGCCGGCCCCGGGACGCAGGTGATCGTGCTCACCGACGGCATCGCCACCAGCGGCGACCCCGACCCCGCGGCCGTCGCCGGGCGCCTCCGGGCCGGGGCCGCCTCGCTCCGGGGCACCTTCCACGCCGTCGCGCCGGCCGCGACCTACGAGCGTCCGGTGCTGGAGGCGCTGGCGTCCGTGGGCGGCGGCAGCGTGCGCCACCTGCGGGAGGATCCCGCCGGGGTCGCGCGCGCCCTGCTCACCGAGGCGGCCCTGCCGCTGCTGAAGGACGCGCGGGTCGAGATCGAGGGCCTGCCCGCCGCACGGGTCTACCCCGAGGTGCTGCCCCCGCTGCCGCTGGGCCACCAGCAGGCCGTGCTGGGGCGCCTGCTGCCGGGCCCGGCCGGCGGGAGCGCCACGGTGACCGTGCGCGGGACGCTCGAGGGCCAGCCCGTGAGCTACCGCGCCACGCTCGCCGTGCCCCCCGACGGCGAGGGCAACTCGTTCCTCCCCCGCCTGTGGGCCCGTCGCCATCTGGACGCGCTGCTGGCCGAGGGCCCGACGGCGGCCGTGCGTGAGGAGGTCGTGCGCTTCAGCACCGAGTACGGCATCCTCACGCCCTACACCTCGCTGCTCGTGTTGGAGAGCGACGAGGAGCGCGAGCGCTACGGCGTGACCCGCCGCGTCCACGCCCGCGACGGCGAAGCCGAGTTCGCCGCCGCCCGCGACCGCGTGGCGCTGGAGGCCGCGCGCGAGGCCGCGCGCACCGCGCGGGCCTACCGCCTGGGGCTGCGTCGCCAGATGCTGCTCGAGCTGGCCGGGCTCGGGCGCGACGTCCCGATCCCGGTCCCCTCCGTGGCCCTGGCCGAGCTCGCCCTGTGGAGCGACGCGGAGCAGGCGGTCGCCGCGGCGCCGCCCACGTACGGGGGGAGGACCCGCGGCGGCTACGCCGACGCGCCGGAGGCCTCCTCCTGGGGAGGGGCGGACTCCGGCCCGGGCGGCGTCGGCGGCGGGTTCCACGAGCTGCGCACCGAGGACAAGGCCGACCACGGCCTGGCGGCACCTTCCTCCGGGCCGGCCGGCAAGCCCGCGGCGCTGCGCGAGGCCGACGACCGGTCCGACGCGCCCTTCGAAGGACCGCAGGCCGGACGGCGGCTCGGCGGGGGCGGCGAGGGGGCCACGGCGGCCGACGACGCGCTCTTCGACGACCTGGAGGCGGCCGAAGAAGAGGCGCTCGAGTCGGCCAAGGTGAGCGAGCTGGGGAGGCTGCGCAGCGTGCGCAAGGCCGGGCGTCCTGCGGTCGAGCCCTCGCCCTTCGCCCCGCTGCCGCCGCCTTCCGCCGAGCCTTCGCTCGCCGGGCTGGGCCTCCCCGTCGAGTCCGCCGCCGGCCTCGGATCCCCCGAGCCGCCCGACCCGCCCCTGGCCGACGCGGCCACGCGCGAGCTGCTCGAGCGGCTGCTGGCCCCGGCCGACGAGGGCCTGTGCCTCGAGCTGCGCGCCACGCGCGAGCTGCGGCACGCGCCCACGCAGGCGCTGCGCGCCACCTCGAGCCGTCGCCTGTTGCGCGGGCCTCGGGCCTGGTGGCTGCGCAGCGAGAGCCCCGGGGTCGAGCCCGAGGAGCGCTCCTTCGGCGACGGCCTGCTCACGCGCCTGCGCGTGGGCACGCGCGTGGCGGCGAGCGCGGCCGCCGGGCCCGGGGCCGGCTGGAGCATGGCCGCGCTGCGGCGCGCCCTGGGCTGCCCCTCGCTCGCCTCCCTGGCGGGCGAGCGCGTGCGGCTGCGCCCGGCGGGGGGCGGCGCCCCGCCCCTGCTCGAGGTCGGCGGCACGCCCGGCCAGCCGGCCGAGCTCTGGCGCCTCGACCCGGCCCGCGGGCTGGTGGTGGAGCGGCTGCGCCTGAGCCGCTCGGGCGCCGTGACCGGCCGGACCCTCGCGGCCGACCCCGTGGAGCTGGGCGGCCGCTGGTGGCCGACGCGCCTGGTGGAACAGGACGAGCGCGGGCGGATCGTGCGCCTCACGACGATCGCCTTCGAGGCGCTGGAGCCGGCCGCGCTGGCCGAGCGCCTGACGGCCGCCCTGCGCGGCCGCGACGACGTGGTCACCGTGGGCCCTCAGGTGCCGACGGTGGCTCAGGCGCGGCGGGCCGAGCGCCGCGGCCTGGCGGGCTGGCCCGAGCACCTGGTGCTGGCCGCCGAGCGCCTCGCGGCGCAGCGCTACGACGAGTGCTGGGCGCACGCCGAGCGCGTCCTCCAGGCGCTGGAGGGCCGGCCCTTCGCCTTGTGGCTGCGGGGCCAGCTGCTGGCCCGCACCCGCCGGGGCGAGGCGCTGGTCGCCTACGCCGAGTCCACCTGGCTGCCGCGGGCCCTGGCGGGCGAGCCCGCCCTGGCCTGGGCGCTGTCCCGCGGCGTGGAGGCAGCCGTGGCGGGGCAGCTCGCGCCCCTGCAACGCCTCGAGCTGCTCGCCCGGCTCGAGCCCGTCTGGGCCGCGGCGGGCCCGCTGGCCCGCCGCGACCTCGGGGAACGCCGCATCGAGGCCCTCTTCCGCGCCCAACGGCCCCTCCAGGCGCGCGCGCTGCGCGCCGCGCTGGTCGAGGAGCACGCCGACGACTTCGGGCTGCGCCGGGCGCACGCCGAGGACCTGGCCCGCAACCTGAGCCTGGAGGCCGGGCTCGAGGCCCTGGCCGCTGCGCTGCGCGCGCCCCACCTGTTCCTGGACGGCGAGCTGGACGCGCTCCACGAGCGGCGCGCCGACTGGCTGCTCGCGCTCGGCCGCGCGGGCGAGCTGCGCGAGGCCCTGGCCGCCTGGGGCGCGGCGCGCGCCGACGCGGTCGAGGCGCAGCGGCGCCTGCTCTCGCTGGCCTACGCGCTGGGCGAGGAAGGCGAGGCCGACGCCTGGGTGCGCGACACGCTGGCGGCTGCGCCCGCCGACCCGCCCGTCGGGCCCGACGGCCCGGCGTCCGACTCGCCGGCGCGGCGCAGCGTCGAGGCCCGCCGGCAGGCCGCGGTCACGGTGGCGCTGGGCGACGGCTGGGGCTGGAGGGCCCGGGGCCTGCTCGGGGTCGGGCCCGCTCCCCTCGTGGCCGCCGCCCGCGCCGCGCTGCTCGCCGACGACGAGCGCCTGGCCCTGGGCGTGCGCATCCTCGCCGACGCGCGCGCGGCCGCGAGCGACGCCGGCCGCGCGGCGCGCGAGGCCGTGCGCGCCGAGCTCACGGCCGAGGGCGCCGTGGCGCGGCTGTCCCTCGCCCGGCTCCACGCGCTGCTGAGCCTGCTGCCCAGCGCCCCGGAGGACCTGGACGCCGCCACGGCCGAGCGCCTGCTCGCCGGGCTGGTCGGACGGCTGGGCGGGGAGGACGTGACGCCTGCCGAGCGCCGCGCGCTCGCGGAGCGCGCCCTGCGCCTCGTCTCCCTGCGACGGGAGCCCCTGCGGGGCCTGGAGGTCCTGCGGGCCTGGCGCGAGGCCGCCCGGGGCCGCGAGCGTCCGGCCGCCACGGAGCGCCTGATCCGGGCCCTGGCCGCTGCCTCCTACGCCCCCGAGCGGGAAGCCGAGGCCCTGGGGCTGCTCACGGCGATCGCCGCGGAGGCGCCCGAGCCGCAGGCCCGGGCCCTGGGCCTGCGGGGGGTGCTGCTGCGCAGCCTGACCGCCTGGGCCGTGCCCGGCCGCGCCGACCTGGCCCTGGGCACGCCCGAGCAGCGCGCGGCCCGCTCGCGCCTCGAGGCGCGCGCCGCCGAACGCGAGGCCCGCCGCACGGCGCGGACCGCGTTCGCCGAAGCGCTCCTGAGCTGGGCGCGCTCCGAGCCGCAGGCGTCGGCGCTCCACGGCTGGACCACGCTCGAGCGCGCGGCGCTGCTCTCCGAGGTCGGGCGCTCGTTGCCCGAGGTCGTGGAGGCGCTCGTGCCCCTCCTGCCGCCCCCCGGGGCGGAGCCGGGACCGGCGCCCGCGCCGTCGTCGCCGACGGCCCGGCCGCCGGCCCCCGATCCGGGCCGCGG
>CAZPOZ010000220.1:0-5635 GCA_964588235.1 uncultured Planctomycetales bacterium | reverse complement strand
CCTCGATCAGGCGGTCCACCACGGGCCCGAAGCGGGCCTCGTTGGCCAGGAACGCGAGGAGCGCGCGCGATCGGTCGCGCGGCGGCGTGGTCTCGTAGGCGATCAGGCGCTCGACGAAGGCCGAGGCCGCCCCGAGGTCGCTCAGCGGCAGCCGGCCCACCACCGGCGCGCCCACGAGGCTGCCCTCCGGCCCCTCGGCCAGGCGCGCGTCGGCCGCCGTGGCGCCGTTGTACATCGTGCGCGCCATCGGCGCGGGCAGCGTCTCCCGCCCGGACAGGTCGCCCCGGTCGCGTTCGGCGTCCCCCAGGAGCAGCACGTAGCGCAGCGGCGCGGACGCGCCTGCGGCGCGCAGCGCGCGCACGAGCGCGGCCAGCGCGCGGGGCGTGGCCTCGCCGTCGGAGAACGCCTCGAACACCGCCCGCGCCTCGAGCGCCACCGAGGGGGTGCCCGTGGCGCTGCGGTGGGCGGCCAGGCGCTCGGCGGCGGGCAGCAGCGCGGCCGTGCTGAGGATCAGGTGGACGGCCCCGCGCGCACGCGCGACCACGTCGGGCGCCGCAGGCCACGGCTCGGGCGCGGCGTCGCGCGCCGTCGCCGCCACCCAGGTGCGCGTGCCGGGGGCCTCGTCGGCATCGTGGATCCAGACGCGCGTGGGGTCCCCGGCGTCGCGTTCCAGGTAGGGCACGGGCCGCGCTTGGGGCGCGGGGCCCTCCGACGCCGCGCCTTGGGTCGCGCCCTGCCCCTCGCGCACGGCCCAGGGGCGGGCCTCGGCCGGCACGCCCGGGAGCACCTGCCAGGGGTCGCGCGGGTCGGTGAGGTAGAGGGCCGCGGCCTCGGGCAGCGTAGCGACCGGGCCGCTCTGGGCACAGGCGTCGATCCACGCCGTGCCCCGGCCCTCGGACACGTCCTGCGCGGGCGGCGGGGCCAGGGGCGTGCGCTGATGCAGCCGGACCCGCCGGCCCGGCCGGTAGGCCGCGAGCTCGAAGGCGAGCCACTGGCCGGGCCCCGGGCCGGCCACCGCGCGGCTGGGGACGGGCTCGGCGCCCGCGGCGCCCAGGAGCAGCCGCGCGGGGCCAGGCTGGGTGAGGAGCACCCGCAGGGTCCACTCCTGCAGGCTGCCCGGCAGGCCCAGCCCGTCGTCGGGCAGGTCGAGCGCCCCGCCGGGGGGGAGCGCGCCCACGAACCAGGTGGGCGCCTCGTCCCCGCCGGTCACCGGCGGGTCGTAGACGGCGCGTTCGGCCGCGGCCAAGGTGCCGAACACGCGCGCCGGCCCGCCGAAGCGCGTGAGGCGCGGGCCGGGCCGGGCGGCGGCCCCGCCGGCCGCGAGGGGGCCTGCGGCCCGGGACGCCGCTCCGGGGGTGGCCGCGGGCGCGCACGGGGCGCCGCGGGTGAGGCGCACCAGGGCCGGGCCCGGGTCGCGCGCGAGACCCGGGGGCAGCAGGAACACCAGGTCGTCGGCGACGCGGGAGGAGGCGCGGGGCAGGCTGCGGCCCCGGTGCCGGGCCTCGAGGTGCTCGTCGTCCGCGAAGC
The DNA here is from genome assembly GCA_964588235.1 of uncultured Planctomycetales bacterium. Classification (GTDB taxonomy): domain Bacteria; phylum Planctomycetota; class PLA2; order PLA2; family JAEUHO01; genus CAZPOZ01. Next base: position 4,108 of record CAZPOZ010000220.1, on the reverse strand, counting down.
CCAGGGCGCGCAGCGCGGCGGCCCGCACGCGCACGAACCCCGGCCCGGGCACCCGCACCCGCGCGGCGAGGGGGCCGGCCGGCTCCGCGCGGGCCGCGGCCGGGCCGAGCACGACGGCGAACAGCAGGCTCAGGCGCAGCAGGCGGGGGGCGCAGGGCATGCAGGAGAGCGTACGCGGGGCCGCGGCTATGCTCCGCGGGCATGTTCACGGCGGCGAAGTTCCTGCAGGCGCTGGGGCTGGTGCTGCTCCCGGCCGGGCTGGCCTACGGGCTGGCCTTCGGCGACCGCCCGGGGGCCGTGGGCACCGAGCTGCTCTTCGTGGCCCTGGGCGCGGGCGTCTTCCTGCTCGGGCGCGGGCTCGAGTCGCGCGCGCGCTGATCGAGGGGGGGGGCTCCCGTCCCCGCGGGACCCTTGCGGGGCGTCGGCGCCCGCCCGTACGCTGCCTGCCCCCGAGGCGGAGGACGGCATGTCGCAGCTCCCGCGCGCACGGCTGGTGGGACTGGTCGGGCTGCCCCTCGTCCTGGGGCTGGCGCTGTGGCTGCGCGCGCAGCACGGCCGGCCGGTCGCGGCCGAGGAGAAGGCGCGGGTCCTCGTGCCGCGCGAGGCGCTCTTCTCCGACGACGGCGACACGGTCGTGGTCCGCGGCCCGGGCGGGGACGAGACCGTGCGCCTGCTGGGCATCGACGCGCCCGAGGTGCTGCACCTGGACCACAACGTGCCCTACCCGCAGCCCTTCGGCGACCAGGCGGCCGCGTTCCTGGCCGGGGCGTTGGCGACGGCGACGAAGGTCGAGCTGCTGCGCTCGGGCGAGAAGGACCCCTTCGGGCGCACGCTGGGCTACCTGTTCGTGGACGGGCGCAACCTCTCGGTGCTGCTGCTCGAGGCGCGGCTGGCCGTCGAGAGCGTGAGCCGCTACGGCGACAACGGGCTGCCCGCCGAGGCCGCCGCCTGCCTGGTCGCGGCCAAGGCCGCGGGCCCCGTGGCCTTCGAGGATCCGCACCTGTACCGCCAGCGCATGCGAGCCGTCTCGACCTGGCTCAAGGAGCGAGGGCTCTACCCCCGCGGGCCCGAGGCCGGCCGCAAGTAGCCCCGGGCGGGGCGGGGGGCCTGCGGCCCCGCGCGCTCACCAGCGGTGGAAGGCCGGGTGGCCCTCGCGCACGGCGACGAACAGCCCGCGGCAGGTGGCCGTGACCTTGCCCCGGGCGCTCAGCGTGGCCTCGATCACGGCCCGGTCCTCGTGCAGCTCGGCCACCCGCGCCCGCAGCGTCAGGGGGCCGTCGGTGGGCGTGGGGCGCTTGAGGGTCACGTGGAAGTCGCTGGTCACCGTGCAGGGCGGCGAGGCGGCTCCGGCGCGGCGCATGAGCGCCCAGGCCGCGGTCCAGTTGCTGTGGCAGTCGAGCAGGGTGCCGCAGATGCCCCCGCTGAGCACGCCGGGGAAGGCCTCGTGGTGCGGCTCCGGCGTCCAGGTGCAGACGGTCTCCTCGCCGTCGGCGAACGACTTGAGCCGCAGCCCGCGGGCGTTGGCGGGCCCGCAGCCGAAGCAGGCGTTGTGGGGGGCGTAGCGGTCCTGGAGGGCGTGAGCGTCCATGCGCGGGAGGATATGCGGCCCGATGGGCGCGCGCACCCGGCGACGCCCGCCCGCGGGCTCAGCCGCCGGTGGGGGGCGGCAGGGACGGCAGCCGCAGGCGCGCTCGCAGCTCGCCCATGGCGCCGAAGTCGTCCCGGCGGCCGGCGCGCGCGAACGAGCCTTCCAGGTTGCGCAGGATGCGGTCGAGCCAGCCCAGGGGGGTGGCGCGGGGCAGCGCCTCCCCGTCGGGCCGGGCCGCGGCGAGCAGGATGCGCTCGAGCCGCGCCAGCGCCTCGCGCCGCGAGAGCGTCCGGCCGGCGGCGAAGACGTCCACGATCAGGGGGCCGTCGGGTTGGCGCACCTCGGCGAGGAAGTGCGCCGGCGCGTCCAGGCCCGCCGCCTCGAGCCCGGCGCGCGTGGCCACCTCCACGTAGAGCAGGGCGAGGGTGACGGGCAGGCCGCGGCGGGTGGCCAGGACCATCGGCAGGTAGGCGTTGGAGGGGTTGCTGTAGGTCTGGTCGTCGCCCCGGAAGCCGTGCTCGTCGAAGAAGACCTCGTGGAGGAAGCCGAGCCGCGCCTTGGGGCTGCGACCGGCGGCCCGGGCCCGCACCTCCTCGGCCAGGCGCTCCACGCGTTGGTCCACCAGGCCCAGGTCGGCGTCGGGATGCTCGTGGAGCGCGATCGCGGCCGCCGCCCGCAGCAGGCCTCCCGGGGCCGTCAACCGCGCCAGCGCCTCCCCGAAGGCCGCATAGCAGGCCGGACGGCAGCGCAGGGGGCCCAGCGGCGCGCTCACCGGGCGTCCCCGGGAGGGAGGGGGCGTGGCAGGCTCACGCGTCGGATCCTAGCGCGCCGCCCAGGGCCCCGGGAGCGTCCGCGGCCTGGGCCACGTCCGTGAGCCGCTTGACCAGGATCGTGGCGTAGGCGCCCCGGGGCAGGTCGAAGGCGAGCGTCAGGCGACGCTTGCCCGGGTAGAGCTCGTCGTCGGCCTGCCCGCTCGTGAGCTGGCGGGGCCGGAGCAGCACGGCGCGGCTGCCCTTGGAGAAGAACGAGCCGCGGGGCCCGGGCACGTCCAGCGCGCGCAGGGTCAACCCGTCCTGCGCGAGCACGCGCTCCACGAGCGCCTGGACGGGCCCCGGCTCCAGGCGGGCCCGGGCCGAGGGCAGGGGCAGCTCCAGCGCCTGCAGGCGCTCCCGGTCCGGGGGCGCCAGGCGCAGCCACCAGACCAGCGCGCCGGCGCGCTGGGCCCGCTCCACGAGGTCGGCCGCAGGCAGCTCCTGGCGCAGCAGGGCCGCCAGGAGACGGTTCCAGAGATGGCTCTGGAAGGCCGCCAGCCACAGGCTGCGCAGGTGCGGGCGCACGGTGGCGAGCGCGCCCGCCCAGTCTCGGGGACGTGCGGCGAGCCAGGTCGCCACGCGCCGGGCTTCCCCGCCGGGCAGGTCCTGCGAGAGCCCGCGCCAGTCGCCCCAGCGCTCGCGCAGCAGTCGCTTGCCCTCGCGGTCGCGCGGCCGGTCGTGGGGGTTGGGCTCGGCCAAGGCCAGGCGCAGGGCGCCCTCGTAGTCGCCCTCGATCCACGGGCGGGCGACGAAGCGCCCGTCGGGCCCCACGGAGCCGAAGCGCTGGTCGTCGAAGTAGTTCGGCAGCCCGTCCTGCCCCACGGCGGTCAGGGCCTCCAGCGCGCGCGCCTCCTCCGCGGCGCCGAGCGCCCGCAACACGACCCGGAAGCGGTTCCCGGTGATCTGCCGCGGCGTGAAGGGCGCGTCGCAGCGTCCCAGGTGCGCGAGCCTCACGGCGCCCGCCTCCAGGTCGCGCGGGGGGCCGCCCTCCACGGTGAGGTGCTGGCGCGTCAGCGCGTGCCGGTCCTTGAGCCCACCGTAGGAGAGGGCCGCGCGGGGCAGCCCCCAGGCCCGCTGCACGGTCGCCACGGCCTCCGGCGTGCCCAGCCCCCGCTTGGTCAGGCGGTAGAGCCCGAAGCGGCCCGTGGCCGCGGGGACCACGTCGGTGAGCTCGGTCACCTCGAAATCCTCGGGCAGGCGCTTGAGCTTCATCGTCGCGCTACCCTACCCAGCCTGCCCGCGGAGCCGCGACCGCGGGCGGGGGCGCCCGAGCCCGGCCGTGACCCCCGCCCTCGAATCCACGAGGGAACAGGCCCGGACGCGCTTGTCAGGGCGCCGCGGCGGGGGAGGATCGCGCCGTCCCGCCGTGCCCGTCGGCCGCCCCGACCTGCCCGTCGGTCCTTCCCTGAGCCGGCCGGGGTGATGCCCCGCCGCCCGCCTCCTGCCGGAGCCCGTCCATGAGCGATGCCCGCAGCCTGCCCTCCCCGACCCCCGTCCCCCCGGCCCCGCCCGCGTCCGGGGCGCCCGCCCGCGGGCGCACGGGCGCCGACGCCCACGAGCTGAAGGTCGCGCTGGCCGAGATGCTCAAGGGGGGCGTGATCATGGACGTCACCACGCCCGAGCAGGCCAAGATCGCCGAGGAGGCCGGCGCGGTCGCCGTCATGGCGCTCGAGCGCGTGCCGGCCGACATCCGCAAGGAGGGCGGCGT
>CAZPOZ010000219.1:0-5657 GCA_964588235.1 uncultured Planctomycetales bacterium | reverse complement strand
CGCCCGACGTGGGCTCCTCGAAGATGGCCCGCGGGTACGCCTCCACCCTGGACGGCGACCTGGCGATCATCGACAAGCGCCGCGTGGCCGCCGACCGCACGGAGGCCACGGCCCTGATCGGCACCGTCCAGGGCCGCCACGTGCTGATCATCGACGACATGATCTCCACCGCCGGCTCGATCACGGACGCGGCGCGGGTCGTGCGCGAGAACGGGGCGCTCTCGGTGCGCATCGCGGCCACCCACGGCGTGCTGTGCGGGCCGGCCCGGGAGCGGCTGCGCGCCGCCCCGGTGGAGGAGATCGTGCTCACCGACACCATCCCCGTGGACCCGGCGGGCCTGCCGCGCCTCAGGGTGCTCTCCATGGCCCCCCTGCTCGCCGAGACGATCCAGGCCGTCCACGAGGAGCGCAGCGTCTCCGCCCTGTTCAAGCGCAAGGAAGCGGGCATGTCCTGAGCGGGGCCGGCCCGGCCGGCCGCCGGGCCTGCGAGGGCCCCGCCTGCGACGTCCCGGGGACCGGGCCCCGGGGGCCCACCCCGGCCAAGACTTCCGTCCTCCGGCCTCTCCGGCACCATGGACCGTTTCCGCCCCCGGAACCGCCCATGGACTTCCTCCAGATCACGGTCAGCAAGCGCGAGAAGCTCGGCAGCGGCCACTCCGTGCGCCTGCGGCAGACCGGCCACGTGCCGGTGGTGCTGTACGGCAACAAGAAGGACACCCTCTCCCTCACGGTGTCCGAGGCCGACCTCCAGCGCTTCCTGCGCTCGGGCAACCGCCTGGTCGAGCTGCGGCTGGGCGAGACGGCCCGCACGGCGATCGTGCGCGAGGTGCAGTTCGACCCGCTCACCGACGCGGTGCTGCACGCCGACTTCGTGCGCGTGGAGAAGGATCAGGAGATCGAGGACCGCGTGCCGCTGGTCTTCAAGGGCCGCGCCAAGGGCACCACCGAGGGCGGCATCTTCCAGGCCCTGCGCGACGCGCTCATGGTCCGCTGCCGTCCGCTGGACCTGCCGCGCGAGATCGTGGTCGAGGTCGATCACCTCGGCGTGCACCAGGGCATCCACGCCGGCGACGTCAAGCTGCCCGCCGGCGTCGTCCTCAAGACCCCGGCCCAGGCCCTCCTGTGCACGGTGATCACGGTCAAGGTCGAGGTGGCGCCGGCCACCCCGGCGGAGGGCGCCCCCGCCGAGCCCGAGCTCATCCGCAAGGAGAAGGAGCCGGCCGAGGGCGAAGCCGCCGCCGCGGGCGACAAGAAGCCCGCCGCCGAGGCGAAGAAGGCCGAGAAGAAGCCCGAGGAGAAGAAGAAGTAGCCCGCGGGCCGGGCCCGGGCCACGGAGGCCCTCCGCAGGCCCTCCTGCGGGGGCGCCGGCCGTCCCCGCGGGCCCTGCCCCTACCTTGGTCGCCATGGGCCTCCAGCTGCTCTTCGGCCTGGGCAACCCCGGCCCGCGCTACGCGGGGACCCGGCACAACGCCGGCTGGCAGGTGCTCGACCGGCTGGCGCGCCAGGAGGGGCTGGAGTTCCGGTCCACCCGGCTGCTGGCCGCGGACGAGGCGGTCTGGCGCGACGGCGACCGCACCGTGCGCCTGCTCAAGCCCACGACCTTCATGAACCTGTGCGGCCCGGCCTACGCCCGCGCCCTGGAGGTGTTCGAGGTGGGGCCGGCCGACGCGCTGGTCCTGGCCGACGACTTCATGCTGCCCTTCGGCCGCCTGCGCTTCCGCTCCAGCGGGTCCTCGGGGGGGCACAACGGCCTCAAGTCGATCCAGGAGGCGCTGGGCAGCGACGCCTACCCCCGGCTCAAGATCGGCATCGGGCCCGTGCCGCCGCCCCTGGATCCGGCCGTGTTCGTGCTGCAGGCCTACGACGCCGAGCAGCGGGCGGGCCTGGCCGACCACGTGGAGCGCGCCGCGGAGGCCGTGCGGGCCTGGCTGGCCGGGGGCCTGGAGGCCGCCAGCAACCGGTTCAACTGACCGGCCCCGGGGGGGGCGGGGCGGGTGGGCCGGACCGGGGGCATCTCCCCGTCCGTGGCTTCGCGGCGGGCCAAGGGTTGGTACCTTCGCCCGCTTGCCCCCGTTCCCGGGGGTTCCAGCACCGGAAGATCTCCGCCGCATGAAGACCCGCGACTACGAGGGCATGTTCCTCCTGGACAACAACGTGGCCACCGCCGACTTCGACGCGGCGGCGGGCGTCGTGGACAAGATCCTCGAGAAGAACGGGGCCAAGGTGCTGCGCAAGGAGAAGTGGGACGAGCGCAAGCTGTCCTACGAGATCCGCGGGCACCGCCGCGCCACCTACTACCTGGTGTACTTCAACGCCCCCACCTCGGCCGTGGTCGAGATCAACCGCGACGCCCGGCTCACCGAGCAGGTCGTGCGCCACCTGATCGTCGGCCTGTCCCGGCCGGTGGACGAGCACGTGGCGCTGCAGGCCAAGGAGCGCGAGCTGCTGGCCGAGGACAACCGCAAGAACGCCCTCGCCTCGGGTTGGGGCGAGCCGCGCCGGGGTGAGGGAGGCCGCGGGCGTGGCCGCGGCGACGGCATCGACGAGGTGCCGGACGTGGCCGACGAAGAGGTCGAGGCCTGATCCCCGCCCCCCGCGCCCCCTGACGAGGTCCCCATGCCCCCCCGCACGAACAACGCCAAGAACCAGAAGAACCTGAAGAAGCTGCTCAAGAAGACCGCCGAGCGCGGGAAGTGCCGCTTCACCCGCGCCCGCGTCACCGAGATCGACTACAAGGACGTGGCCACCCTGCAGAAGATGGTCAGCGCCCAGGGCAAGCTCTACGGCCGCAAGCGCACGGGGACGATGAGCCACTTCCAGCGCCAGCTCAAGCTGGCCGTGAAGCGCGCCCGCTTCCTGGCCCTGCTGCCCTACGTCGCGCGCTGAGCGCGCGGCGCGGCCCCGCGCCCGCTCCGCACCCACCTGCCCCCCAACCTGCCGCCCCGTACGCCCCCTGGAACCGAGGATCCGCCATGGCGATCGAAGTCCTGCTCCGCCGCAGCATCGAGGGTGTCGGCAAGGTCGGCACCGTCGTCCGGGTGCGTGACGGGTACGCCCGCAACTACCTGCTGCCCTACTCGCTCGCCGCCCGGGTCACGCCCGAGGCGATGCGCAACATCGAGAAGGACAAGGCCGCCGAGGCCGTGCGCGAGGCCGAGGAGGCCAAGGCGCGCGCGGCCCTGGCCGAGCGCCTGGCGGCGGTCGAGCTGAAGGTGGAGGCCCGTGCGGGCGAGGACGGCCACCTCTACGGCTCGGTCGGGCCGCGCCAGGTCGTGGACGCCCTCAAGCGCCTGGGGCTGCGCTTCGAGGAGCGGCAGGTGCGCTTCGAGACCGTGCGCCAGCTGGGCGAGTACGAGGTGCCCCTCCAGCTGAGCCGCGAGCACCAGATCAAGGTGAAGCTCTGGGTCGTGCTCGACCCCGAGGACGCCAAGGCCCACGCCGAGGCTGCCGCCCAGCGCGCCGCCGAGGAGGCGCAGGCCGCGCGCTTCGCCGCCGAGCGCGGCGAGCAGGCTGCGGCTCCCGCGGGCGGGGCCCCGGGCGGCCCCGCGCCCGCCGCAGCCGCCGCGGCTGCCCCCGCCGCCCCCCCGTCCGACGCGGCCGGCAAGGCCGAGGCGAAGGGGGCCGGCAAGGCCGAGGCCAAGGGCAAGGGCCGCAAGGCGTAGACGGGGCCCGTCCGGGCCGCCCCGGCGACCGCGGCGGGACCGCGCCCGGCTCTCAGGTGCCCCTACGGCAGGGGGCGAGGGCGCCGATGGGGGAGCCCGGCCGTGCGGGATCGAGCCGCCTTGTGCCGCGCCACGGCCGCCCCGCCGGGCCCGCACGGGCCGCCACCACGACGGTGCCCGCCGGCGCCCAGGCCGCTGCCGCCCGGGCGCCTGCCGCGGCGCACGCGGGGATCGCCGCTGCTGGGGATCGCGCTTGACCACGGCGGTTGATTGTGTCATAAGTCGTTTCTGTGAAACGAGTTGCGTTTACAATCCCTGAACAACCCGTGAGGCCTCCGGGGAAACCCTGTGGAAAGAGGGCCCGCGGCCACGAGCCGTGGGGCGGCGCCCCCGCCGCTGTCCCCCGCTCGGGTTCCCATGGCTCCCCCCTCCACGCCCACCGTCCCGTCCGCCCCCGAGGCCCCCGTTGATCGAGCGTCAGACCCTTCCCGACCTGGCCCAGCCGGCCCTGGAGCGCGTGCCGCCGCACAGCCTCGAGGCCGAGGTGGCGGTGCTGGGCTCCATCCTCGTGGACGGCGAGATGCTGGGGGCGGTCACGCCCCTGCTCAACGCCACCGACTTCTACCGGCCCGCCCACCGCCGGCTGTACGAGGTCATGCTCGCGCTCTACGACCGCTCCGAGCCGGTGGACGCGCTGATGCTCTTCCGCGAGGTCGAGCGGCGGGGGCTCCTGGAGGAGACCGGGGGCCGCGACGCGATCGCCGCGCTGGCCTCCGCGGTCACCAGCCCGGCCCACGCCGAGCACTGGGCGGGGATCGTGCGGGAGAAGGCCATCGCGCGGCAGCTGATCACGGCCGCGGTCGAGATCCAGCAGGCGGCCTTCGCCGAGCAGGGGCGCGGCGAGGACCTGATCGACCTGGCGGAGACGAAGATCCACGCGGTGGGCGACGCCCGCGGGACGGGCGAGGCGCGCGACATGGCCTCGCTGCTCCACGAGACCTTCGACGAGATCCAGCGCGGCGCCGGCGTGGAGGGGCTGCGCACGGGGTTCTTCACCTTCGACGACATGACCACGGGGCTCAAGCCGGGCGAGCTGGTGATCGTGGCGGGCCGTCCGTCCATGGGCAAGACCACCTTCGCGATCAACGCGGCCATGAACGCGGCCGTGAAGGACAAGAAGCGCGTCGCGATCTTCAGCCTGGAGATGAGCGCGCAGAACCTGGTGCGCAACATGCTCTGCGCGCTGGCCCGCTTCCCGGGCCAGAAGCTGCGTCGCGGGGGCGGGCAGTTCCTGCAGCAGTCCGACCTGGAGCGCCTCCAGGACGCGGCGGCGCAGCTGTTCGACGCGCCCATCGTGATCGACGACGGCGGCTCGCTCACGCCGAGCCTGCTGCGGGCGAAGTCGCGGCGCATCCAGTCGCGGCAGGGGCTGGATCTGATCGTGGTGGACTACCTGCAGCTGATGGACGCCATGGGCGCCACCCGCAACGTGGACAGCCGCCAGCAGGAGATCTCCTACATCTCGCGCTCGCTGAAGAGCCTGGCCCGGGACCTGGGCGTGCCGGTGATCGCCATCTCGCAGCTCAACCGCGACGCCGAGAAGCGCGAGGGCAACCGCCCCAAGCTCAGCGACCTGCGCGAGTCGGGCGCGCTCGAGCAGGACGCCGACCTGATCTGCCTGCTCTACCGGCCCTACTACTACACGCGCAACGAGAGCGACAAGATCAGCGCCGAGGTCATCCTCGCCAAGCAGCGCAACGGGCCGACCGGCACCGTGAACCTGCACTTCTTCGACGAGTTCATGCGCTTCGACAACCCGGCCATCGAGCGCTGAGGGGCGGGCCGGCCCCGGAGCCCGCGCCCAGGCCCCGGCGCGGCCGGCTGGGGCCCGGCGCGGCCGGCCCCGCCCCCGCGCGGCGGGCCGGGGCCCGGGCGCTGGCCCGCCGCGGCGAGCCGCGCCTCCGGCGGGCGATCTATCGCCCGGGCCCCCGGGGC
>CAZPOZ010000218.1:0-5670 GCA_964588235.1 uncultured Planctomycetales bacterium | reverse complement strand
CGGCCGCGACCGCTACGAGGGCGCGGCCCAGCGGGCGCTCGCGGCCGTGGCCGGCCGCGACGCCGATCGCGAGGCGCGGCGCGCCCTCGAGGCCGACCCGACGAGCCCGCTCGTGCTGCTCACGACCCGCCGCGGCGCCGTGCTGCTCTGCCTGCACGCGGCCGAGGCGCCCCAGGCCGTGGCCCACTTCCTGCGGCTGGTGGAGCAGCCGTCCAAGGACGGCGGGCGCTTCTACGACGGCACCCTGTTCCACCGGGTGCTCGGCGATGCCTTCGCCCAGGGGGGGGATCCGCGCACGCGCAGCGACGGCTGCGACGCCGACCTGTCTGGGCCGGCCAGCACCACGATCCCGGTCGAGACCAACGCGCGGCACGGCCTGCGCCGCGGCGCCCTGGCCTTCGCGCGCGGGGCCAAGGCCGAGAACGCGAGCCAGTTCTTCCTGGTCGTCTCGCCGCAGCCCGGGCTGGAGCGCGGCGGCTACACCGTCTTCGGGCACGTCCTGGCCGGCCAGGGGGTGGTCGACCGTTTGGAGCGCTGCGACGAGCTCGTCAGCGCCCGGGTGCTGCGCGGCCTGGCCTCGGCTTCGGAGGGCGTCGGGGGGGGCGCCTCCGCCGGCGACGCCCCCCCGGGGCGATGACCGCACCCGGCTGCCGGCCCCCGCCCGCCGACGTTCAGGAGGAAGGCATGCCCCTCCTCGCCCCCCCCGCCGCCGCGCTCCACGGGGTCGGGGGGCGGGCCGCACGCTCCCGCCTGCGGCGCGGCCCTGCGGCCGCACGTTCCCGCCTGCGGTGCGGCCCTGCGGCCGCACGTTCCCGCCCGCGGTGCGGCCCTGCGGCCGCACCGTGGGTCCCGCGGTCGTTGCTGCTGCTGCTGCTCGGGGCCGGGATCCTCTGCCCCGGCGTCCGGGCGGACTCGCCCGACCTCCCCGCCCTGGTGGCGGCCTACCAGAGCCTGGCGCCGCGCACCGACGACGAGGGCTACGCCGCGCAGGAGCGGGCGCTCGAGGCGATCTCCGACCTGCGCTCGGGGGCGGCGCAGGCGGCGCTCGAGCGGCTGCTCGCCGAGCTGGGGGGAGGGGACCGACGCCGGGCGGTCCTGCTGCTCAAGGCCCGCGTGCGCCACGGCAGCCCGGCCGACCTGGACGCGGCCGTGGACTGGGTCGAGCGGGCGCGCGACCCGCGCCTGCTCGAGCTGCTGGACCGGATCGTCGCGGCGGCGCGGGAGCCGGCCACGTTGCGCCACCTGCGCGGCGACGCGCTGCGGCGGGCGGTGCCGCCGGTGAAGGCGCAGCTGGCGCGCGCGCTGGGCGGCCTGGGCGACGCGGAGGCGACGGTCCCGTTGCTCACGCTGCTGCGCGAGGAGAGCGTCCTGGTGCGGGCGGAAGCCGCGCTGGCGCTGGGCGCGCTGCGCGATGCGCGCGCGCAGGCGCCGCTGGTGGCGCTGCTCTCCGACGCCGACCCGCGGCTGCGCGACGTGGCCTGCCGGGCGCTGGGGCTGCTGGGCCTGGCGGAGCCGCTGCCGCACCTCGTGAAGCGGCTGGGGGACGAGGCGCCGCTGGTGGTGGAGGGCGCGGCGCAGGCGCTCGGGCTCTTGGGGCGGCCGGAGGCCCTCGCGCCGCTGATCGACCGTCTGGAGCGCGCGCTCGCGGAGGACCTGCGCCTCTCCGACGCGCTGGCGCGGGCCCTGGAGCGCATCTCCGGCCGGGCCCTGGGCACGGCGGTGGAGTCGTGGCGCGCCTGGTGGGCCGTGGCCCGGGAGCGGCCCTGGCAGCGGTCGGAGGAGGGCGGGGGGGGCGGCACGGTGCAGGGGCTCTCGTACTACGGGTTCCCGGTGCGCTCGAGCAAGGTGGTGTTCGTGCTGGACGTGAGCCGCAGCATGGGCTGGAACGGGCGGCTGGACACGGCGCAGGCCGAGCTGTTGCAGGTGATCGAGCACCTGCCCAAGAGCACGCGCTTCAACCTGGTGACCTTCAGCGACCGGGCCGACGCCTGGGAGCGCGCGCTGGTGCCGGCGACGCTGGCCAACGTGCGCCGCGCGATGGCCTACGTGCGCCGGCAGGAGCCGGTGAACGGCACGGACGCCTACGACGCGCTGCAGCTGGCCTTCGCGGATCCCGAGGTGGACACGATCTTCTTCCTCTCCGACGGCCATCCGAGCGCGGGGGCGGTGGTGGACCCGGACCTGATCCTGGCGGAGGTGCGTGCCTGGAACCGGTTCCGCCGCATCCACGTGCACGCGGTGGCGCTGCTCAAGGGCGAGCCGCCGCGGGCCTTCCAGGGCCTGGAGAACGCCACCCGGGCCGAGTCGTTCCTGCGCCGCCTGGCCGACGAGAACGAGGGCCGGTTCAAGGTGATCCGGTAGGCGGGACGCCCTCGCCGCGTACGAGCACGCACGCGTAGCCCCCGTCGGCGTCGGCGGTGGGCAGCACGTCGAAGGCCTCCGTGGCGACCAGGCCCGGCTCCAGGGCGAGCAGCGCGGCGATCACGCCCCCGTTCTCCTCGGGCTCGATCGAACAGGTCGAGTAGACCAGCCGCCCCCCCGGCCCGAGCAGCGGCAGCGCGCGACGCAGCAGGGAGAGCTGCAACGCGGGCAGCGTATCGAGGTCGGCCGGGCGCAGGCGCCAGCGGGCCTCCACCCGACGGCGCAGCACCCCCGTGTTCGAGCAGGGCGCGTCCACCAGCACGCCGTCGAAGGAGGCGGGCGCGAAGGGCAGGGGCCCCTCGGCCGGCACCCGCCGCGCCGTGAAGCCGACCCCCGCCGGCACCCTCGAGGCCAGGGCGCCGAGCCCCTCCACCTTGCCCGCGTCCACGTCGGCGGCCACCACCTCGCCTCCCCCCGCGACCGAGAGCAGGTCGCACAGGTGCAGCGCCTTGCCCCCCGGCGCGGCGCACAGGTCGAGCAGCCGCTGGCCCGGCCGCGGCTCGAGCAGCGGCGCCACGCGCTGCGCCGTGGCGTCCTGCACCCAGGCCTCGCCGCGCTCCACGGGGTCGAGCCCGCCGCCCTCGCCCCCCGGCAGCAGCAGCGAGCCCGCCACCGGCCCCGGACGCGCCCCGGGGTCCAGGCGCGCGAGCCGCGCGCACAGGGAGGCGACGTCGCCCCGGCGCACCCGCAGGGTCACCGGCGGCCGTGCCGCCGAGGCTTCCAGCACCGCCCGCGTGCGCTCGAGCCCCCACCGCGTGAGCCAGCGCTCCACCAGCCAGGCGGGCATCGAGTGGCGCGCGCCCAGGTTCGCCGCCGGCGCGAGCTCGGGATCGGGGAAGAGCGGGTCGCGCCAGCGCAGCGCGCTGCCGTCCTCGCGCGGCACGTCCCGCCGCGGGTCGCTCGGCGCGCCCACGCGCCCCTCGAGCCCGCGGAGCGCCGCGCGCAGCACGCCGTTCACGTAGCCGGCCGCGCCCGGCCCGGCCCGGCGCCGCACCCAGCCCACCGCGTGGTCCACCGCCGCCGCGGCGGGGATGCGGTCGAGGTAGAGCGCCTGGTAGAGCGCCAGGCGCGCGCCCACGCGCGCCGCCGCGTCCAGGCGCTCGAGCGCGCGCCGGGAGAAGGCCGAGAGGCACACGTCCAGCAGGCCCTGCCGACGCAGCGTCCCGTAGGCCAGCTCGGTCAGCAGGCCCCGCTCGCGGCCGTCGGCGAGCCGCGGCCGCGCGCGCTCGAGCCCCTCGCGCACCCGCCCGCCCTGCTGCTCGAGCTGGCGCAGCGCGTCGGCGGCCAGGTCGCGGGCGGTGGGCACGCGCCCGTTGTCGCACGCGGTCGCCCCGTCGCCCCCTGGGGGTGACGGTGGTAGAACCAGCGGCTCCCCCCGGAGCCCGCTTCCATGGCCCAAGGCTCGCGCTCGTACGGTCGGTCCGGCTCCTCGCGCTCAGGAGGGCGGTCCGGCGGGCGGTCCGGCGGGGGTCGCTCCGGAGGGGGATCCGGCGGCAACCCCGCCGCCGCCGTGATCGCCCTCGTCGCGATCGTGGCCGTGATCGGCGTGGTCGTGCTCGTCACGCGCAAGGGCAAGGGCGGCGACGGCCCCCCGGCCCCCCCGCCGGCCGCCACGCCCGAGACCGGGACCGGCCCCGCCAAGCCCAAGGAGCCCGAGATGGGCCCCCGGCCCGTGCTGCCCTCGGCCCTGGTGCTCAAGGCCCAGGGCCTCGTGCCCGGGTTCAAGGAGGCCAACGCCAAGTACAAGACGCTGCACGAGCAGGCCATGGAGGCCAAGAAGGCCGGCGACGACGACGCCTGGCAGGAGAAGATGGCCGAGGCCCGCGAGGTGCTCAAGAGCGCCCGCGATCAGTGGGTGGAGGTCGAGGAGGAGGTCGTGGCGATCCTCGACCGCAGCCCGTCCAAGGGCTGGAACCCCGACCTGGTGATGGACTCCTACTTCAAGAACGAGTCGCGCCAGGTGCAGGAGCTGATCGACAAGCCGCTCTCCGGCCTGGGCAAGACCGGCCGCACGAAGTAGCGGCGGCCGGCGGCTGCGCCGTGCGGCGCTTCGTCTACAACACGAACGGCTTCGCCTTCCACCGGCTCGACGACGCGCTGCGGCTGCTGGCCGCGCAGGGCTGGGCCGGCGTGGCGCTCACGCCCGACGTCCACCACCTCGACCCCCTGCGCTCGACGCCGGCCGAGGTGCAGGCCGTGGCCAGCCTGCTGCGGTCGCTGCGCCTCGAGGTCGTGATCGAGACCGGGGCGCGCTTCGTGCTCGACCCCGCGCGCAAGCACCGCCCCACGCTGCTGGACGAGCCGCCCGAGGCCGCGCGCCGCCTCGCCTTCCTCGAACGCTGCGTCGAGCAGGCGGTGGCGCTCGGAGCCCCCGTGGTGACCACGTGGAGCGGCCGCGCCCCCGAGGGCCTCCCGGCGGGCGTCGCCTTCGCGCGGCTCGTGGAAGGCCTGCGCGCGGCGGCCGCCCATGCAGGGGCGCGCGGGCTGCGGCTGGGCTTCGAGCCCGAGCCGGGCATGCTCGTGGAGCGCGCGGCCGACTGGCCGCGGGTGCGCGACGCCGTGGCGCACCCCGCGCTGGGCCTTGCGCTCGACGTGGGGCACTGCCTGGCGCTGCGCGAGGACCCTCCCGAGGCCTGGATCCGGCGCTTCGCCGCCGACCTGGTGGTCGTGCAGCTGGACGACCACCGCGCCGGCACGCACGAGCACCTGATGTTCGGCGAGGGCGACCTCGACCTCCCGGCCGTCGCGCGCGCGCTCCACGAGGTCGGCTACGCCGGGCCGCTCGAGGTCGAGCTCTCGCGCCACAGCGCCACGGCCCCCGAGGCCTCCGCCGCCAGCCTCGCGGCGCTCCGACGGGCCTTCGAAGGCCCGTCGTAGCGCCCGTGCGCCACCCGGGACGCTGCCGGCGGTGGCGCAGGGGTTGAGCGGGGAAGGGCGGTGTGGTGCAATCCGGGCCTCCCCGGGCCCCCCCCCTCCCCCCCCGGCGACCCGCCGCCCCGCGCGGCCCCGCACCCGCCTCGTCCGACCCGACGGCCGCCCGTCGGCGCCTCCCCCGGAGCCCCCGATGGATCCGCTCGTCCCCGCCCTGCCCCCCGAGGAAGACTTCGTTCCCATCGAGGGCGAGCCGGACGCGGCGGACGCGCCGCCCGCCGAGGCCGAGGCCTTCGACGACGCGCCGTCCGCCGACGGCGCGGGCGCGGCGCCCGACGCCGGCGCGGCGGCGGGCGAGGCGCCGGCCGCCGACGGGGC
>CAZPOZ010000217.1:0-5681 GCA_964588235.1 uncultured Planctomycetales bacterium | reverse complement strand
TCGACGAGGACGCCTTCGACGGCATCCGCGCGTGGATCGACAAGATGACCGACCCGGACTACGGCCGGGTGGGCTACCTCGCCCGCGGTCAGGTGCCGGCCCGGCCGCAGCACCTCGTGGACCGCTTCCCGGCCGAGAAGTCGGAGTCGATGACCGCCGTGGGGGTGCTGGCGCGCATCTTCCTGCACGAGGATCCGCGCAAGAGCGAGCCGATCCGCAAGGGCACCGAGCTGTGCCTGCGCGCGCTGCCGACCTGGAACACCTCCGACGGCTCGATCGACCACTACTACTGGTACTACGCCACGCTGGCGATGTTCCAGGTGGGCGGCGCGGCCTGGGCGCGCTGGGACGCGGCGCTGCAGACCTCGGTCGTGCCCAACCAGCGCCTGGACGGCACCTACTGCGCCTCGAAGGGCTCCTGGGACCCGCTCGACCCCTGGAGCGAGGACGGCGGCCGGGTCTACTCCACGGCCCTGCTGGCCATGTGCCTGGAGGTGCTGCACCGCTACGACCGCGTGGCCGGCACCCGCTGAGCCGGATCCCCGGGCCCGACCCCGTGGAGCGCGGCGCCCGCAGGCCGCGCGCCGCACCCGCCTCGCGGCGCCTCCCTTGGTGGCGTTGGGGCTCAGGGGGGGGGCAGCGCCTCGGCCAGCGGCGCCGCCACCCGCGCCACCAGCGCCGGGTCGGGGTGCATCTCCTCGAAGGGGCTGAACCGGCGCACGAGCAGGTCGCGGCGGATCTCCAGGCACAGCGTGCGCCCCGGGTAGGCCGAGGCGAAGCGGTGGGCCAAGGTGCTCGGGTGCAGCGCGTAGGCGGCGTTGCGCGCGACGGCCAGCCCCGCGGCGGCGAAGGCGCGGGCCGCGCGCTCCACGAGGTCGGCGTCGGCCAGCAGCCGGCCCTCGGGGTCGCTCGTGATGAGGTCGATGGGCGAGCGCAGGGGCCAGCGCTCGCGTCCCTCGGGGCTCCAGGCCTCGCGCAGCCGCTCGACGATGCGCTCGTCCACCGGCACGTCCACGCTGCGCGGCGCGTAGGTGTGGACCATCAGCGCCCGGCCCCCCGTGCCCAGCACCTGCTCCATCGCCGCCGAGACGAGCGCCCGGTAGGGCGCGTGGCGCTGCTCGACGAGCCAGCGCGCGTCGTCCGCGTGCCGCACCCAGGGCGGCAGCCCCGGCGTCATCTCGCCCGCGGCGGAGGCGGCCGGGCGCGTCGAGGCGTCGATCCAGCGGTTGCAGTCCACGAAGGTGCGGGGGACCCGGCAGCGCAGCACGAGCGCCGTGCGTCGCGGGGCGAGCGCCACGGCGCGCCGCGCCACCTCGAGCGCGACCTCCGGGGCGCCCACGTCGGTGTTCACGAAGAAGAAGTCCCGCAGGCCGGGAGGGAAGGGTCCCCGCAGGCGCGCGGCCAGCGCGTCGACGTCGGCGGCCAGCGTCGCCCCGTGGGCCACCTCCAGCAGCAGGTCGGGGGCGGCGCCCGCGGGCGCCTGCCCGCCCCGCAGCAGCGTCACGTCGAGCACGTCGGGGACCGGGGCCGGGGGCGCGTAGGGCATGCCGTCACCGTAGCGCGTCGTCGGTCGGGAGCTCAGGACCCGGAGGGCGGCCGCGAGACCGCGTTCGTGCGCTGTCAGCCCGCGCCCCGGCGCGAGGGGGTCCCCCGCGCGACAGGTGCGCTGCTTCCTGCGACACTCCCCGCCGCCCATGCGCGCCCGCCCCTCGCTGATCCGCCCGCGACGTCTGCTCCAGGGCCTGGTGCTCGGTCTCGGGCTGGCCTCGTGCGGTGGGGGGGGCGGAGGCGACGCGGCGCCCCCCGGCGCCCCCCCGGCGGGCCCGCCCGGCGCCGCGCCGACCACGCTGCCTCCGGACGCGCTCGCCCCGCGGGCCTTCCCGGACCTGGCCGCGACCCCCGGGCCGCAGGCGGGGCAGATCGTGCTGCGCTTCGCGGCCCCGACGGGCGCGTCCGGGGAACGGGCCGACGCGTACGACGTGCGCGCGCAGGTGCTGCCGCTCGGCGCGGCGAACGTGGACGCCGCCCCGGCGGTGGGCGTCGGCCAGGCCCCGGGGGCGCCGGGCGCCGCCGAGGCGCTCGTCGTGGGGGGGCTGGAGGGCGGGCGCACGCTCCAGCTCGCCCTGCGGGCGCGCTTCGGCGCGGCCTGGGGGCCGTTCTCGCCCGCCGTCGCCGCACGCGCCACCGACGGCGGGCCGCCGTCGCCGCCCGCCGACGCGATCCGGCTCGCCGGGCCCGCGACCCTCTCCCAGGCGGGCGCCACGTACCTGCTCACGGCCGACGTCTCCGCCTCCGGCACCGCGTTCACCGTCACGGCCCGCGACGTGACCCTGGACCTGGGCGGGCGCACGGTCACCTACGGGACGGCCGCCGGCACCTGCTACGGCGTGACCACCGAGTACCTCTACGACTCCGGGCGCTTCACCCTGCGCAACGGGCGCATCGTGCAGGGTGCGGGCCGGGGCTCGCGCAGCCCCGCGGTGAACGTGCGCGGCGGGCACGACGTGCGCCTCTCCCGCCTGGACGTCACCGTCTCGGGCCCCGACTGCCACGGCCTGCTGGTCTACGACGGGCTGACCGGCTCGCTGCGCATCGACCACTGCACCGTGGCCTGCCGCACCACGGTGGTCTCCGACCGGCACTTCCCCGGCGTGGCGGCGATGTGGCTGGGCGCCTTGGAGGGGCCGGTCGAGATCGACTCGAACCTGATCACGGCCACCCCCCAGTGGGGGATCAAGCTGCAGGGACGCGCCACCGTCGGCGAGGCCTCGATCCACCACAACCGCATCCTGGGCACGCGCGCCCTGGTGGCCAACGGCTACGCGATCGGCGTGCACAAGCCGCGGCTCAAGGTGTTCGAGAACGAGATCCGCGGCGAGTCGCGCGGCATCCACCTGGACGGGCAGGACAACTTCGGCAACGAGGCCGAGGTCACCGACAACGCCATCACCTCCCAGGACCAGCCCAACGCCGAGTACCCGGTCCACTGGACCCACGGGCTCAAGATCGAGGGCACGGGCGGCTCGCTCGTGGCGCGCAACCGCGTCGTCGCCCGGGCCGACCCCCAGCACGCCGAGGCCATCGCGCTCGACGTGGGCCTGGGCGCCCGCAGCGACGTCGAGATCCGCGACAACCTGTTCGTGGCCGTCTCCACGGCGCCCACGATGCTGGCCCACGCCCTCTCCTGGAGCAGCGGCACCCTCGTGGCGCCCAACCTGGTGCGCATCGAGCGCAACGTCTTCCGCTCGAGCCATCGGGCGATCACCCGCGGCTGGGCGGCCCGCGTGGGCGGCACGCTCGCCGACAACGCCTTCCTGCTCGAGCCCGTCCCGGGTCACGCCTGGGCCTTCGAGCACGTGGACGTGAGCGACCTGTGGCCCAGCCCGGGCAACCGCCTGCTCGACGCGTTCACCGACGGGGCCCCCCTGACGGTCACGCAGTGGGCCGGGCCCGCGGCCTACGAGACGACGCGCGAGGCCACCCTGACGGTGCGCGTGACCACGGCCGGCGGCGCGGCGGCGTCCGGCGCGCAGGTGACGGTGACCGACCGGGCCGGCGCCGTGGTGGCCTCGGGCCTCTCCGACGCGGCGGGCCTGTTCCGGGGCCTGGTCCTGCTGCAGCGCATCACGAACGGGCCCGTGGCCGCCGACGGCGGCCCCTTCACCGTGAGCGCCTCGCTGGGCGCGGTGAGCGCCTCGGCCGCCGGCGTGGCCCCGACGGGCCGCCTGGCGCTCACGCTCCGGCTGGGCGCCGCGGGCCACGAGGTCGATCGCACGCCGCCCCCCGCCCCGGGCGCCCCGTCCGCGCTCGCGCTCTCCGCGAGCCGGGCGCTGCTGTGGTGGACGCCCGCGACCGACGACACGGCCGTGGCCTTCACCGAGCTGCGGCTGGACGGCGAGGTCGTGGCGGTCACGCCCGGCAGCGCCGCCGTCGTCGCGGGGTTGGAGCCCGGACGCAGCTACGCGGCCTCGCTGCGCGCCGTGGACGCCGGCGGGAACGTGTCCGTCCCGAGCGCCACGTCGGTCGTGACCCTGCGGGCGGAGGACCGCGGGCCCTGAGGCCGGGGGGCGGCCGACCGGGCGCCGTTCGCTTGGGGGGGCGGTTACGTCGGGCTCACCGACGGCCGCCCTGGGCAGGAGGCCGTGCGGGCCGGATTCCGCTCCCTTCGGGGCGGCGGCCTGCCCATCCTCTCCCCTCCGTTCGACATGGAACGATCCCGCCCTCCCCCGTCCCCCGCCGACCTGCCCGCGGCGGAGCCCGATCTCTGGTGGCGGCACCTGGCGGTGCTCGCCTGGGTGGCGCTGTACCTGATCGGGCTCGAGGTCGTCCTGGAGGTGCGCGCGCACCGACGGGGGTGGGACACGCTGCTGTTCGGCGCCCCGCGCGACGCCCAGGAGGAGATCGAGAGCGGCTTCGGCCCGACGGAGGCGTTCCCCTTCCGCAGCCGGGTCGTGCCGCCGGCCCGCGCCCCGGCAACGCTGCGCGTCTGGATCGCGAGCGCCTCCTACGCGCTGGGCGGCAACCTGCCGCCGGAGGAGATCTTCCCCGTGAGGCTCGTGGGCGACCTGGCCGCCCGCGGCGTGAAGGCCGAGGTGCTCAACGCCGGACGCGTGGCCTACGCGATCCCCGACAGCGTCTCGGCGCTGGAGGCGGGCGCGCCCCTCTGGCGTCCCGACGTGGCCGTCCTCTACCACCTGAGCACGGACGTGGACGACCTCTCCCGGCGGCTCGCCGGCGGAGGCGGGCTCGAGGCCGCGGCGGGCGCCGAGGGCCTGGACTGGGGCACGCGGTTCGTCGAGCGCACGACCCTCCAGCCGCTGCTCAAGGAGCACCTGGGCAGCCGCGTCACGCGCTGGCGTCCGCTCAGCGACGACCTGGGGGCGCCGGGCGCCGCCGCGTTCGAGGCCCGCGTGCGCTCCTTCGTCGAGGCCTGCCGACGGCACGGGATCGCCCCCGTGTTGTGCACCTTCGCCGTGAGCCACGACCGCGCGAACCCGCAGGACCTGCCGCCCCACGTGTTCCGCTTCAACTTGCGCGTCTCGCGCCGGGGTTGGCACGACACGATCGACCGCTGGAACGACCTCCTGCGGCGCGTGGCCGCGGAGGAGCGGGCGCCGCTGGTGGACGTGGCCGGGGCGTTGCTGGGCCGGACGGACCGGTTCGTGGACTTCGTGCACTTCGCCTCCGCCGGCCACGGCGAGGTCTCCAGGCTCCTGGCCGAGGCGCTGGCGCCCCTGGCCCCCGCCGCCGGCGGGCGTCGGTGAACTTCAACACGCCCGAGTTCCTGCTCTTCTTCCCGGCGTTGCTGCTGGCCTACGGGCTCGTGCGCCGACGCACGGTGCCGCGCGAGACCGTGCTGCTCGTCGCCTCCTACTTCTTCTACATGTCGTGGGACTGGCGCTACGCCGGCCTGCTGCTGTTCAGCACCTGCGTGGACTGGGTGCTGGGCCTGAGGCTCGGGGCCACCGAGGACCCGCGGGCGCGTCGCGTGCTGCTGGTGCTCAGCCTGGTCGTCAACCTGGGCGTGCTGGCGGCCTTCAAGTACTGGAACTTCCTCCTGGCGAGCGTGGGCTGGGCGGCCGCCCGCGTCGGCGCGCCGCTCGACCTCCCCTTCCACGGCCTGCTGCTGCCCGTGGGGATCTCGTTCTACACCTTCCAGTCGCTCTCCTACACGATCGACG
>CAZPOZ010000216.1:0-5686 GCA_964588235.1 uncultured Planctomycetales bacterium | reverse complement strand
CGCTCGCGCAGCGCGCGCGCCGCGCCCGCGTCGCCGGCGAAGCCGCCGAGCGCCAGCGCGGCCGCCCGGGCGATCGACTTCTCGCGGTCCTCCAGCAAGGTCGCGATCAGCGGGACGGTGCTGGGCTGCGCCAGCTTGCCCAGCGCCACGAGCGCGTCGGCGCGCACGCGCCTCAGGCGCAGGGCGGCCCCGGCCCGGCGCTCGAGCGCGGCGCTCAGCACGGGCAGGTGGCGCAGGTCGCGGGTCTGGCCCAGCCCGAGGAGCACGGCGCCGGCCAGCTCGGGCTCGTCCAGGTCGCGGGCGACCTCGGGGAGCCGCGCCAGGCCTTCGGCGTCGCCCAGCGCGATCAGGCCGAAGGCCGCGAAGGCGCGCGTGACCGGCACGTCGCGCTGCGTGCCGAGCAGGCGCCGGAGCTCCGGCGCCACCTCGGCCACGCCGCGCACGGCGAGCGAGAGCCCGGCCACGTCGCGCACCCAGGGATCGCTGCCCGCGAAGGCCCGCTCGAGGCCTGCCCGCGCCTCGGGGGCGTGGTAGGCCACGCGCACGACGCCGAAGGCGGCGGCCGCGGCGGCGCGGACCTCGTCGTCCTCGTCGGCCAGGGCCTCGAGCAGCGCGTCCACCGCGTCGCGCAGCCCCTGCTCGAGCCCGCCCTCGTAGGCGCCGTCGCCCTTCGCCTGCCGGCGCAGCGGGTCGAGCAGCACGGGGGCGTTGAGCTCCCACCAGGGCTGCCAGAGCTCGTCGTCGGGGACGGAGGGGGCGCCTGCGCCCTGACGCGGCAGCATCGTGGGCGGCAGGCCCGGCGGGCTGGCCGGCCCGCCCGGCTGGCTGGGCTGGGGCTTGGCGGCGCCCGGCCTCGACTTGCTGGGGCAGACGGCGCCCGCCTCCCCCACCCCGAGGCCGACCAGGACGGCCAGCAGCAGCCCCCGGCGCAGGGTCCGCAGGCGCGCGAGGACCACCGCTCACCTCCTGACGCGCGTCGGGCACGCCTCCGGGCCGGGCTCGCCGCACCCTCACCATAACGTCCGCCGACCGCCGCCGGACGCGCGATCCGCCGGGCGGTCGTGGGCCAGTCTCCTCGCGCCCAGCGCGTCGGTGCGCCCCAGCCCGGGGTCAGGATCGCCCACGGACCCCGTACCCGCGCGCGGCCCCCGGCGGAGGGCGTTCCGGCTCAGGGGCGGGCCAGCACCCGGAGGGCCATCGCCGTGGCGTAGAGCCGCCCCCCCACCCGGTCCCAGACCCCGATGGGCTCCCAGGAGCCTGCGTGCTCACCCTCCCGCACCTGGTGCTCGGCCAGCAGACGCCGGATCGCGCGGCGCAGGGCCGCCGCCCGGGCGCCGGGAGCGCCCTCCAGGGCCAGCGCCGCGTGCGTGAAGGCGTCGTGGTTGACGACGGCCCCCAGGTGGTGCGTGTAGGCACGCGCGTCCCGGGGCGGGGGCAGCGCCGCCTCCCTCCAGGCGACCGGCAACGCGGTCAGGGCCGCCAGCACCGGGCGCAGCGGCGCCGCGGCCGGATCCTGCCCGGCCAGCCGGCGGCACCAGGCGTTGATCGCCGTCGAGTCATGCCCCTCGAAGCAGGCGGGCAGGTCGGCCAGCATCTGCGCCCGGCCGCTGGCCGGGTCGGTGACCCGGTCGAGGAAGTCGGGCAGGGCCGCCAGCAGCGCGGCCGCCTGCGCCGCCAGGCCGGCGTCGGCCCCCGCGCGCGCCGCCAGGGCCACGTAGGCCGCCACGCCCAGGTCGGTCTCCGGGTCGAGGTAGGCGCTCCAGCGGTACTCCGGGTGCTCGTCGGCCACGAGGTGGCTCAGGGCGAGGCGGGCCGCCTCGCGCCAGCGCGCCGCGTCGGGCCGCTCGAGCGCCCGGGCCAGCGCGGCGGCAGGCACGGCGTGGTTGAACGTGTGGAGCGTGCGCGCCTTGTAGCCGGGGCCCGCCGGGTCGGACAGGCCGGCCACGCGCAGCGTGCCGGTGAACCAACGGTCCACCTCGTCCTCGTCCAGGCCGATGCGCCCGTCCGGGCCCTGCCAGGCCAGCAGGCGCGCCAGCGCGCGCGTGAGCGCCGCGTCGTGCGCCGCCGCCGCGGCCCCGGCCTCAAGGAGCGCCAGCGCCGCGAGCCCGGTGGCGGCCGGGCCGAACCAGTGGTCCTCCTCGCTGAACCCGTGGAGCCCCGGCTTGCCATGCCAGGGGTTCCAGCGGGCGAGGTCGTAGGCGCCGTCGGCCTCCTGCGCGCGGGCCAGCCAGGCGAGCCCCGTGGCCAACGCGTCGAGGCGCCGCTGCGTCGAGACGTCCGCGTCGGGGCCCTCGGGGGCCTGCGCCCCAGCCGGTGCCCCCCCGGACGGCGACGCGGGAGGGGCGGGGCGGCGGCCGCGCCCGGAGCCCGCCTGCAGCCCGGCGCCGACGCCGGCGCCCGCGAGCAGGAGCCCGAGGAGCAGCAGGCGGCCCGGGCGCACGGTCGGAGATCCTCGACGGGGCGGGACGATCGGCGGAACGGGGACGAGCGGGAGGGCCGGGCCCCGCCTGCGGGCGCGGCGGCCGTGGCCCGCGGTTGGTGCGAGAGGGGGGACTCGAACCCCCAATGGCCTTGCGGCCACGGGCTCCTAAGACCCGCGCGTCTGCCGGTTCCGCCACTCTCGCGGAGGGGAGACGCGCATCCTACCCGCGGACGCCGCGAGCGGGGACGTCGCTCAGCCGAACAGACGGCGCAGCAGGCCCCGCGGCGCGGACGCGGAGGCCGGCAGGCCCGTGGGCTCCGGCAGGGTGAGGATCTCCCCCACGCCCGACAGGGCCTCGAGGTCGGCCTCGCCCAGGGCGCGCGAGGCCAGGGGCAGGTAGAGCGCCAGCACGCCCACGCAGCGGCCGGCGGCGCGCAGCGGCAGGGCGAAGACGTCGCTGACCCCCAGGGCCTCACGCAGCACCTGGTCGCCTTCGAGCCCGGGATCCAGGTCCAGGGCGCTCACGGGCGCGTTGCCCGCCAACGCGGCGCGCACGAGCCGCGCGTCCAGGGTCTCGACGCGCGCGCGCGCGAGCCGCGGCAGGTGCGCCAGCACGCCCCGTGGATCGCTGAGCGCGTCGGGCCAGCCCCCGTCGTCCAGGTGCAGGGTCACCAGCGTGGCCCCGTAGTGCCAGCCGACGGCCTCGACGAGCCGCTGCCGGCGCGGCCCGGTGCCGAGGCCCCGCGCCTCGCCGGCCAGCGAGACCAGCAGCGCGTACACGGTGTCGCGCGGAGCCGGGACGGAGACCGCCATGCCTCCCCCATCGACCGGCCCGGCCGGCCGACTGAACCGGCGTCGACCGGCCGCGACGCGGTGGCGGCGGATCGGCGGAACCTGGGTCACGCACAGGCCTCGCGAGGCGCGCCCCGGCGGTCAGCGGGGCGGACGCTCGAACAGGCGCTGGCGGGCCTCCTCCAGGCGCGCGAGCAGGGTCGCGCCGCCGGTCGCGCACCAGGTTCGGTAGCCGTCAGGGCCCCCGGAGGCCGCCACCAGCCAGGCGTCGTGGATCGCCAGGCTCACGGGATCGTCGGACAGGAGGCGCGCCCGCGCGGGCTCGCCCTCCCCGGTGAGGTCCCGCGCCACCGCGCCGGCCACCACCGTCAGCATCTGGTGGACCGCGGGCCCGGGACCCTGCCCGGTGCCCGGCTCCGCTCCCCCCGGCGGCGGACCCTCGGGGGGCCAGAGCAGCGCGGCGAGCTGGGCGGCGTCGTCCCGACCCGCGCGATCGTTGAGGGCCGTGCCCCGCAGCACGCGCCCGTGCAGCCGGGCGAGCAGCTCGGCGGCTCCCAGGCTCGAGGCCGCAGCCTCGGGTGTGGACGTCGCGGGGCCCTCCTCTCCGCAGGCCGCCAACAGGCCCGCCAGGACCGCGAGGCTGGCGAGCAGCGGCGCGGCGCGGGCGGACAGGGCGCGGGGAGCGGGCATCGGCCCGCGATTCTACGCCCGCGGCCGGCCCTCCGAGCCGGATGCTTGCAGTCCACAAGCATCTGCCGGCGGTTGCTTTGGAGGCCGGTGCCCCTGCCCGTAGGCTGCGCGCGCCCGGGCGGCCGTGCCCCCTCCGGGCCCGGGAGGCCCGTCCCCCATGAGCGCGAACCCTGGCCAGGCGGCCCTGCTGCAGGTCCTGGACGCCGACGGGCGCCTGAAGGGCAAGGCCCCCGCGCTCAAGCCCGACGACCTGAAGACCCTCTTCCGGGCCATGCTGGCCACGCGGCTCTTCGACCAGCGCGGGCTCAACCTCCAGCGGCAGGGGCGCATCGGCTTCTTCGTGCCCAGCAGCGGCCAGGAGGCCAGCCAGGTCGGCGCCGGCTTCGCCATGGCCCCCGAGGACTGGATCTTCCCCTCCTACCGCACGCACTCGATCGCGATCCTGAAGGGCATCTCCTTCCGGCGGCTCTTCGACCAGCTCTGGGGCAACGCCACCGACGTGGTCAAGGGGCGCCAGATGCCCAACCACTTCAGCCTCAAGGAGATGAACTGGGTCAGCATCTCGAGCCCCATCGGCACGCAGATCAGCCAGGCCGCGGGCGCCGCGCGCGCGATGCAGGTGCGCGGCGAGAAGCGCTGCGTCTGGGCCTGGTTCGGCGACGGCGGCACGAGCAGCAACGACTTCCACGCCGGGCTCAACTTCGCCGGCGTGTGGAAGGCGCCCTGCGTCTTCGTCTGCGAGAACAACCACTGGGCCATCTCGGTGCCCCAGGAGAAGCAGACGGCCAGCGCCAGCTTCGCCGACAAGGCGGTGGCCTACGGCATGCACGGCGTGCGCGTGGACGGCAACGACGTGCTGGCCGTTCACCAGGCCGCGCAGGAGGCCCGCGCCCGCGCGCTGGCCGGCGAGGGGCCGACGCTGATCGAGAGCGTCACCTTCCGCATGGGGCCGCACTCCTCCTCCGACGACCCCAAGCGCTACCAGGCCGCCAGCCTGTTCGAGGCCTGGCAGAAGAAGGACCCGCTCGAGCGCTTCCGCGCCTGGCTCAAGGCGAAGAAGCTCTGGTCGCAGGCCTGGGAGGACGAGTCGAAGGCCGCCGTCGAGGCCGAGCTCAACCGGGCCGTCGAGGCCGCCGAGTCCACGCCGGCGCCCGCGGTGGAGACCCTGTTCGACGACGTCTACGGCCGCCTGCCCGCGATGCTCGAGGAGCAGAAGGCCGCGCTGCTCGAGCGCATCCGCACCAGCGGCGCGATCGAGGACAAGGGCGGGGCCTTCCCGCTCTGAGCGCGCGCTCCACGAGGTCGTCGCCGCCCCTTCCGTCCCCCTCCCCCGCCCCGCCCCCCCCCGGCTCCGAACCGCCCCCGACCCGTCTTCGTACGAGGATCCCGCCACATGCAGCAGATGACGCTGCTCCAGGCGATCAACGACGCGCTCCACGTGGCCATGGCCAAGGACGACGGCGTGGTGATGCTCGGCGAGGACATCGGCAAGAAGGGCGGCGTGTTCGGCGCCACCGCCGGCCTGTACGAGAAGTTCGGCGAGATGCGCGTGATGGACACGCCGCTGTCGGAGTGCGGCATCCTCGGCACCGCCGCCGGCATGGCCCTGTACGGCATGCGCGCGGTCCCCGAGATCCAGTTCCTCGACTTCATCTACCCGGCCTTCGACCAGATCGTCTCCGAGATGGCGAAGATGCGCTATCGCTCGGGCGGCGAATTCACTTGCCCGATGGTGGTGCGCACGCCCTACGGCGGCGGCATCCGCGGCGGCCTCTACCACTC
>CAZPOZ010000215.1:0-5694 GCA_964588235.1 uncultured Planctomycetales bacterium | reverse complement strand
TCCAGTCGCGCTGCTGCTCCTTGATGCGCTCCGGCCAGTCGAGGCCGTCCAGGTCCTTCAGCAGGCGCTCGGCGTACGCGGTGATGCGCAGCATCCACTGCTTCATGGGCCGGCGCACCACGGGGTGCCCGCCGCGCTCGCTCTTGCCGTCGATGACCTCCTCGTTGGCCAGCACGGTGCCCAGCGCCTCGCACCAGTTCACCGGCACCTCGGCCTCGTAGGCCAGGCCCTTCTCGAACAGCCGCAGGAAGATCCACTGCGTCCAGCGGTAGTACTCGGGGTCGGTGGTGTCGATCTCCCGGTCCCAGTCGATCGACCAGCCCATGGCCTGCATCTGGCGCTTGAACGTGGCCACGTTGCGCCGCACGGCCTCGCGCGGGTGGACCTGGTTGTCGATGGCGTACTGCTCGGCCGGGAGCCCGAAGGCGTCCCAGCCGGTGGGGTGCAGCACGTTGAAGCCGCGGGCGCGGGCCACGCGGGCGAGCGCGTCGCTGATCGTGTAGATCGAGGCGTGCCCCATGTGCAGCCCCTCCCCGCTGGGGTAGGGGAACATGTCCAGGACGTACTTCTTGGGGCGCGGGTCGTCGTCGGCGGCGCGGAAGGCCTTCTCGGCCTCCCAGCGCAGCTGCCAGCGGCGCTCGCAGGCGTGGGGATCGTAGGGGGTGCTCACGCGGCGTCCTTCGAGGTCGACGGGAGGATACCCAGCGCGCCCCCCGTTCCGCGCATCCGAAGCGGGCGGCGGGCGGCCCGTCTATGGTGACGCTCATGAGGCCCGCGCCGCTGCTCGCCCTGCTCGCCGGCTCGCTGCTCGGGGGGGGCGCCGGGCTCCTGTGGGCTGGCCGCGCCGGGGCGCCGCCCGGCCCGCCGCCCGGCGTGGGGGCCGGGGCCCTGCTGCTGGAGGCCCGTCCGCAGCTGATGGGCTACGGCGGCTGGTACGGCTTCACCGTGGATCGCGCCGGGACCCTGCGTCTCACCGTGGACCTGCCCGAGGGCGTGGAGAGCACCCTCGTCTGGGGCCCCCCCGGGGGGGGTGCGCTGCGCGGCCACCTGCCCGATCCCGCCCTGGCCGAGCGCGTGCCCGTGCGGGGGCCGATGGCCGAGCCGCTCGTGCGCCGTCCCGCCACCCTGGGCCCGCACGTGCTGCTGCTCGAGCAGGTGCCGCTCACGATGGGCGACATGGCGCTCCCCACGCGCGTGCGCGTGGAGCTGGTGCCCGACCGCGCGGACTGCGCCCGGTAGGGGGCGCTCCCCGGGGGCCCTGCGGGCGCTACGCTCTCGGCCATGAGCGTCCTCGGGATCGTCGCCCTCGCCGTCGCCGCGGCGGTGCTCTACGGCCTGGTCCATGACCTGGTCACGGCCCACGTGTGCGTCGAGTACTTCACGATCGGCCACGCGGGCATGGGCGGGCCCCCCGACCCCTCCCCGGTGGCGCAGGCCCTCCACTGGGGCTGGGCCGCGACCTGGTGGATGGGAGCCCTGCTGGGCGTGCTGCTGGCCGTGGCCGCACGGGCCGGCCCCTGGCCGCCCCGGTCGCCGGGCTCGCTGGTCAAGCCCGTGCTCCTCGTGCTCGGGCTGATGGGGCTGGCCTCGGCGGTCGCCGGGCTGCTGGGGGCCTTCCTGGCGCAGCGTGGCGACGTGCGGCTCGTCGGCGTCTGGGCTCAGGCCGTGCCGCGCGAGCGCCACGTCGCGTTCCTGGCCGACCTGTGGGCCCACAACGCCGCCTACCTCGCGGGCGGCCTCCTGGGGCTGGGCCTCGCGCTGCGCGTGGTGCGGGAGCGCCGGCGCGCGGCGCTCAGGGCAGGCGCAGCGTGACGAGCGTCTCGAGCGCCTCGCCCACCTCGACCTCTTGTGAGAGCGGCAGCGCCCCTGCGCCCTGCACCTCCACCCGGTAGCGCCCGGGCCGCAGGCGCAGCAGGGCCATCCCCCGCGCGTCGGTGAGCGCCTCGTGCTCCGGCAGGTCGCCTTCGGCCGGCGTCGTCGGGCGCACGGTCAGCAGGTGGCCCTCGACGGGCGTGCCGTCGGCCCTGCGCAGCACGATCCGCAGCCCGCGTCCCCGCGGCAGCCGGAGCTCGAGGGGCGGCGGGTCGGCGCGCGCGTCCACGCGGCGCCGCTGCGACACGGCCTCGGGGTGCGTCGCCTGCACCAGCACCCCGTCCCGGGGCAGAGGACGGAGGACGAAGCGGCCGTCGGGGCCCGAGAACGCGCCGGCGGCTTCCTCCCCGAACACCAGGGCGACCTCGGCGCCCGGGAGCGGGGCGCCCGCCTCGTCCAGCACCCGGCCCGTCAGCGTGGCCCCCGGGTCGAGCTGCAGCGGGCCCAGGTCGCGCTCCTCGCCCGGCTCGAGCCGGAGCTCGCGCCGCAGGGGCAGGAAGCCCTCCGCGGTCACCTCGAGGCCCCGCTCCTCGCCTCCCAGCCGGACCTGCACGACCTCTCCGACGGTGAAGGGCACGCTCGAGCCGCTGGACCCGTGCTCCGTGAAGCGCCAGACGGTCACCCCCTCCGGCGCCGCCACGCCGGGGGGCACGGACAGGGTGAAGCGCACGACGGCCTTCCGCACGAGCACGACCCGCAGGTCGGCTCCCGGGGCCTGCACGTCCTCCAGCACCGCCGTCTCGTGGTCGTCGTGCGCCACGACGACCCTGTGGGGCCCGGGGGCGAGCCCGTCGATCAGGAAGGTCCCGGTCGGCGCCGAGCGGCCCGAGGCCTCCGAGCGGCCGGCCTCGGCGCGCACGAGGGCGCCGTCCACGCCCGCGCCGGCAGCATCGACGACCCGCCCCTCCAGCCGGGCGCCCGGGTCGAGGGGCACGCTGCGCTCCACGGTCTCCCCCTCGGCGAGGTCGAGCTCGAGCTCCACCGGGCGGTAGCCCGTCGCGCGCAGCTCGATGCGCCGCGGCCCGGGGGGCAGGTCGTCCACGACGTGCAGCCCCTCGGCGGGCGTCGTGACCACCCCGCCCGGCGCGCTCACCCAGACCTCCCGCAGGGGGCGCCCGTGCGGGGCCTGCGGGCGCAGCCGCACGCGTGCGGGCCGGCGCAGGACCAGCTCGACGGGAACCCGTGGAGCGGCCGCCATGGCGGGCGGGAGCGTACGGGGCTCGGCGGGAGCCCACCCCGGCGCGCGGGCCGTCGCGCGCAGCGCCAGGCCGAAGGGCACGCCGCGGAGCAGGAAGCGGCCCTCGGCGTCCGAGGTGCCGGCTCCGGCGAAGCGGGCGTCGGGGAAGGCCTCGGCCCGCGCGTCCATCGGCGTGCGCTCTTCGGACTCCTCCACGGAGCCGACCTCCACGCGTGCGCCCGGCACCGGGCGCCCGGCCGCATCGCGCACCAGGACGGCGAGGCTGCCGCCGGGCTCCAGGCTCAGGCGCAAGGGCCGCGGCGGCTCCCCCGGGCGCAGCAGCACGCAGACGTGGCCGCGCGCGTAGCCCTCGGCCTCGACGTAGAGCGTCACGATCCAGTCCACGGGCAGCGCGGGGAAGCGGAAGCGGCCCTCGGCGTCGGCGGGCGCCGAGCCGTACGACTCGCGGCCGCCGGAGTCGGAGCGGGAGGCCGTGGAGCCGCCCCCGGCCGACTGCACGAGCACGCCCGGCACCGCGGCCCCCGAGCCGGCCTCCACCACCACGCCCTCCACGGCCAGGCCGGCCTCGAGGACCAGCTCGGCGGTCGTCCCCGCGTCGGCGGCCAGGTCCACCTCCAGCGGCTCGGCTTCCAGGTGCCCGGCCGCCGTCGCCCGCAGCGTCACCGCGCTGCCGCTCAGACCGTCGAAGAGCGCCTCGCCCTGCGCGTCCGTCACGGTCTCACGCGCACCGGCCCCCACGCGGGCCCCGGGCAGGGGGCCGGCCGGCCCCCGCACCGTCACCCTCAGGCGCGCAGGCCGCTCCGGCGTGGCGGGATCGGCGGGGAGGGGCCCGGCCTCCGACGGCCGCGGGCTCGGGTCGGTGGGCGCGGGACCGGGCTTGCCGGCCGCGCCCGGGGGGCGGGCCCCCTCGAGCGTCGGACGGGCCGCCGACGGCGGGGGGGCGCGGCCCGCGGCGCCCGGGGGGGGCGCGTTCCCGCCCCCGTCCCCGGCCGCCCGAAGGAACAGGGCGCCCAGCGCGAGGCCCACGAGCAGCAGCAGGAGCGCCGGGCGTGCGGGAAGGCTCACGGGCCGTGCTCCTGCCCGGGCACGCGGCGCCCGGGGCGGTCGGCCGCGGGCGCGACGTCCTGCGCAGCCGGGGGGCGGTGGCGGGAGGGCGCGCCCATGCGACGGCCGCCATCGTACGGGGCGCGGGAGCCGGGCGCCCGCCCCGTGCGCGGCTACTCGTGCCGCAGGGCCTCCACGGGGTCCAGCGAGGCGGCGCGCTGGGCGGGGTACAGCCCGAAGATCAGGCCCACGCCCATGCAGACCCCGAAGGAGAGCACCAGCGAGAAGGGCGTCACGATCGTGCTCACCTGGCCGAACCGGGCCGCCACCGCGGCCATGCCGAAGCCGGCCGCCAGGCCCAGCACGCCGCCCCCCATGGAGAGCACGAGCGTCTCGGAGAGGAACTGCACCACGATGTGGCGCTTGCGGGCGCCCAGGGCCCGCCGGATGCCGATCTCGCGCGTGCGCTCCACCACGCTGGCCAGCATGATGTTCATGATCCCGATCCCGCCGACCAGCAGCGAGATCGCCGCCAGCGAGCCCAGGACCACGTTGAAGATGCGCTTGGTCTCCTCGGCCTGGCGCAGCAGCTCGAGCGGCACCGTCAGCCGCACGTCGTCCTTGGGGTGCGCCTGCGCGAGGAAGGCCCGCAGCACCTGGGCCACGGGCTCCACGTCCTCGACCGTGCGCGCCTCGACGGTGATGCGGTGCAGCTCGACCGCCTCGCGCGTGCGCGAGCCGGCGGCCCGGAAGGTGACCGCGCGCCCGAAGCGCTCGGAGAGCGTCTCCAGGGGCACGAAGAGCGCCTCGTCGCTCTCGCCGCCCGCGCCGGCCGTGCCGCCGGTGCCCTCGCCGCGCCGGGCCAGCACGCCCACCACGCGGTAGGCGTCGGCGCCCACCCGCACGAGCCGGTCCAGGGGGTCGGCCGAGAGGAACAGCCGCTCGGCGGCCTCCGCGCCCAGGACCACGACCGGACGCCGCTCCTCGGCGTCGGCCGTGCCCAGGAAGCGGCCGCGTTCCACGCGCAGGTTGGCCACCTCGGCGTAGGCCGGCTCGGTGCCCAGCAGCCGGGTGTTGAACTTGCGCCCGCCGTACCAGACCTCCCCGGGCACGTCCCGACGCGCCACCAGGCGGGCCACGCCCGGCAACGTCTCGCGCAGGCGCTGCGCCTCCGAGCGCAGCAGGCCGTAGGAGAGCACCATCGACTGCCGCTCGCTGGCGTTGGTGCCGCCCGTGGGGGCCACGCTGGCCAGGAGCAGGTTGCGGCTGCCCAGGCGCCGGATCTGGGCCTGAGCGTCCTGGCTCGCCCCCTCGCCGATGGCCAGCATGGCCACGACCGAGGCCACGCCGAACAGCACGCCCAGCGCCGTGAGCAGGCTGCGCAGCCGGTGCAGCCACAGGCTCTTCCACGCCATGCGGGCCAGGCGCGCGGCCTTCACCGGGCGCCTCCCGCGGCCAGGCGCTCGACGATCTCCTGGACCCGCCCGTCGAGCATGCGCACGGTCCGGTGCGCGCGGGCGGCCACCTTCGGGTCGTGGGTGACGACGATCAGCGTGGTGCCCTGGCCGACGAGCTCGTCG
>CAZPOZ010000214.1:0-5695 GCA_964588235.1 uncultured Planctomycetales bacterium | reverse complement strand
CCGGGTGCGAGGTCGCTCCGATGCTCCCCCGTCCTGCAGCGCGCGCGCTCGTCGCCGCCGGCCTTGGCCTCCTGGCGTTCCCCTCCTGCGGAGGCGGCGCGCCCGCCCCTCAGCCCAGCGCCCCGTTCGTGATCGAGGCCGCCCCCCCGGGCGCGCTCCCCTCGCCGGGCGGCAGCACGCCGGCCCCGGTCCCCCCTCCCACGGTGCGTTGGGACCCCGACGCCGCCCCCCTTCACCGCACCGCGACCTTCGGCTCGTTCCCGGCCGGCCTCGCGCCCTTCGAAGGCACCCTCTTCGTCAACGACGCCGATGCGATCGAGGCCGACGGCGCCTGGATCCGGCCCTACGACACCTCGGGACCGGGCCCGACGCCCTCGACCCGCTACCAGCCCTTCCAGCTCACGGTGGACCTGCTCGTCGACGCCCAGGGCCGGGCGGCGAGCCTGGCGACCCCCATCGGCTTCGGCTTCTTCGTCAACGAGGTGCTCGTGGTGGACGAGCACCTCGGGCTCGTGCTGGTGAACGCGGGCGCCACCGACGCCGCGGGCACCCTGTCCAACCTCGTGGCCTTCGACCCCACCACCGGCGCGCTGCGCCAGGTCGTGAACCTGGCCAACCGCATGGAGCTGGCGGCGCCGCTGGTGGACAGCCGCGGCAACGCCGCCCCGGGCAACCGCTTCGTGCAGTCCCAGGCCGAGGCGCTGGTGGTCACCTCCGAGCCCGCCCGGCGCCTGGTCGTGGCCATGGCCAACCTGCTCACGGGCCCGCCCGGCTTCGGCACCGACCGCCAGCGCGGCACGCTCCAGGTCTACGACCTGGATCCGCACGCGGCCCTGCCCGTGAAGGCGCGGCCCGCGGCCGGCCTGACCACCGAGACCTGGCTCACGCAGGACTACAACCCGGTCGCGCTGGCCCTCACGGAGACCGACCCCGACCTGTGGGGCGTTCCCCGGGAGCGGCTGCTCGTCACCTGCGGCGGCTGCACCGCCTACGACGCGGCCTTCCGGCTCCTGCCCGTCACCGAGGCGTCCGTGGAGGTCCACGACCCGGCGCTCTCCACCTACCTGGGACGCTTCCGCTTCGGGCTGGCCGGCCTGGCCGGAACGCCCCCCGCCCTGGGCAGCGACGCGGCCGGGCACCGCGTCGGGTACTTCGCCTCCTCCGTCACGGGCGAGGTCTACGCGCTCTGGCTGGACGGCCTGCGGGACGCCCTGCCCGACCCCGCGCGCCTGGCCGTGCTGCGCGGCCCGGGCGCGGGGCTCGACGTGGCCCGCGCCTGGGCCGGGGGCCCGGGGGGCAACCTGGCCGGCCTGGGCCTCGCCCCCGACGGGCGCACGCTCGTGGTGAGCGCCTTCGGCGACGTGTTCACGGGCGCGCCGGGTCGGCTCGTGCTGCTGGCCCTGCCCGACGACGTGCTCGACGGCGCGGGCCTCGGCCCGCAGTTCGTGCCGGGCGTCACGGTCTTCGGCACGGTCTCCGGCCGCACGCTCGGCCCGCTGTGGGTGCGGCCGGGGTTCGGGGTCCGTCCCGACGTGCTGGTGGCCGTGGGCGGACCGCTGGACCCGACGACCTTCCTCGGCTCCGGGCCGGCCAGCCTGGGGACGCTGACCGCGCCGGGCCTGCTGCGCTGAGGGCAGGCGCGGCCCCCGGGGGAGCGGCGCAGGCGCGCCCGCCTCCGCCGGTGCCTCCCGCTACCGGCCCGGCCCACCCTCGACGACCCGGCCCTCGACGACCCGCCCCTCCACGAGGTGGATCGTCCGGTGCGCCTCCGCCGCCAGGCGCGCGTCGTGCGTGACGATGACCATCGTCTGCCC
This sequence comes from uncultured Planctomycetales bacterium, assembly GCA_964588235.1. Taxonomy (GTDB): domain Bacteria; phylum Planctomycetota; class PLA2; order PLA2; family JAEUHO01; genus CAZPOZ01. The sequence goes on along the minus strand of CAZPOZ010000214.1, from coordinate 3,881 downwards.
ATGGGTACGGTTCAGGCCCCAGAGCAGCGCGCGCACGTCCTCGGCCGTGCGCCCGTCCAGGTTGCCCGTGGGCTCGTCGCACAGCAGGAAGCGCGGCGAGTTCTGCAGCGCGCGGGCGATGGCCACGCGCTGACGCTCGCCGCCGGAGAGCTGACGGGGTCGGTGGTGCATGCGCTCGCCCAGCCCCACCATCGCCAGCAACGCGCGCGCGCGCTCCCGGCAGGCGTGCTCGTGGGCGCGCCAGGCCCGGCGGTCGTGCTGGATCAGGGCCGGCAGCAGCACGTTCTCCAGCGCCGTCAGCTCGGGCATGAGGTGGTAGAACTGGAACACGAAGCCCATCACGCGGTTGCGCTGGCGCGCCCGCTCGCGGGCGGGGAGCGCGTTCCGATCGACGCCGTCGTAGCGGATCTCGCCCGCGTCGGCGCGGTCGAGCCAGCCGAGCACGTGCAGCAGCGTGCTCTTCCCGCAGCCGCTCTTCCCCAGGATGGCCAGGATCTCCCCGCTGCGCACGTCGAGATCCACGCCGCGCAGGACGTCCAGCCGCGAGCCCCCCACGCGGTAGGCCTTCGCCACCCCCCGCAAGGCGAGCACGACGGGGCGCTCGGGGACCGCGGGCCCGCCGTCGCCCCCCGGCGCGGGCACGGGGACGGGCAGGGGCACGGTCGAGGGCGAGGCCAGCGCCACGGCCCCGCCCACCAGCACCGTGCTGAGGCTCTCGAGCACGGCGCCGAGCTGCAGGCTCCCGTCCGCCTTCAGGTTGCGCGCGACCGTGGAGAGGGGGTTCACGCGCAGGGTCGTCCCGGGCAAGGCGAGCGCCAGGGCCGCCGGCCCGGCCCCCTCCCCCTCCGCCTCGACCCAGGCAAGACCGTGGCGCTCCACCAGGACGTCGCCCAACGCGACGCCCAGGATCCCGACCAGCTCGTCGAGCCGGGCGGGCTCCGGCGCCGGCGGCAGCGAGCGCTGCGCGGCCCGGGCCAGGGCGGACAGACGCGCCGCGGCCCGGTCGGCCGGCCCGGCCTCCCCGGCCGCGGACGGCGCGCCGGAGGGCGGCGCCCAGCCCGGCTCCCCAGGGTCGGCCCCGGCCCGCAGGGCCTCTGCGGCCCGGCGCGCGCCTTCGAGCCAGGCCAGCGCCTCGGGCGTGAGGCGCTGCACGGCGCGCTCCCCCGGGAGGGGGGCGCGCGACAGGTCGGGCTCCTCACTCATGGCGCAGCGCCACGATGGGGTCGAGCCGCGCCGCGCGCAGCGCGGGCACGAGCCCGGCCAGGAAGGCCACGAGCACGCTGCCCCCCATGATCGTCACCACGCTGACCCACGACCAGACGGTGGGGATCTCGGTGAAGAGGTAGATGTCGGGGGGGAAGAGCTGGATGCCGATGCTCTCGAAGAAGCGCTTGACGCCGTTGATGTTGACCACGAACAGGCCGCCCAGCCCCAGGCCGAGCAGCGAGCCCAGGACGCCGATGAACAGGCCGTTCCTCAGGAAGATGGAGAGGATGCCCGCGCGCGAGGCCCCGAGCGCTGCCAGCACGCCGATGTCGCGCGTCTTCTCCACCACGGTCAGCGTCAGCGTGGCCAGGATGATGAACCCGCCCAGCAGCACGATGAACGACAGCACGATCACCAACAGCACCTTCTCGGTCTTGACCGCGCGCAGGAAGTCCTCGCGCTGCTCCTCCCATGTCTGCACGCTCACGCCCGGCACCCGCGCCAGCAGGGAGGCCTTCACCTCCGGCGCGCGGGCGTAGTCGCCGATCCACACGCGCAGGGCCTCGTAGGGCGCGCGCAGCCGGGCCATGGACACCAGGTCGGCGCGACGCAGGATCAGCCGCGAGCGGTCCTCGCTCTGGTCGCCGCCGTCGTACACGCCGGAGACGACCAGGCTCCGGCCCTGGTGCCGCACGGTGACCTGCCCCGAGGCGTCGGCCTCCTGGAGGAGCAGCTCGATCCCCAGGTCCATGTCGAGGGCGTAGGGCAGCTGCTCGTCGCGCGACAGCCCGCGGAAGGTGCGCAGGAACGCGCGGCTGACGAGCACGGGCACGCGCTCGACCGCGCGCGCCTTGGCGCTGTCGAAGGGGTCGGCGAGGTTGCCCGCCGCGAGCAGGCGCAGCGTGCCGTCCCGGGCCCGGGCGCCCTGGCGGGCCTCCAGCGCGGCCTCGATGCGCTTCTCCTGGTCCCAGTCCACGCCCACGGCCGTCATGAGGAACAGCGAGCGGTCGTTCCAGCGCACCTGGCTGCAAGGCCCGTCGTCGTAGAAGAACCCGACGGGCACGGTGACCTGCGGGGCGACGCCGACGATGCGCGCGTCGGCGCCGCGCACCTGCTCGACGAGCGCCGTGAGCTCGGGCAGCTCCTCGCCCTGCGGCAGCACGACCAGGTGCGAGAGGTTGCCGCGCAGCACGGCGCGCACGCGCTCCTGGAACCCGTCCATGACGCTGGTGACCACGATCAGCACGGCCACGCCGGCCATGACGCCGCCGATGGAGATCAGGTTCACGAAGCGCGTGCGCACGTAGCGGAGGGCGAGGAACGAGCGGTACACGGGAGCCCCGGACGACGACGGCGCGAGCGTAGCCCGGCCTGCGGGCCCCACCACGTCAATCGTCGGCCTCAGGGCGCGGTCACACGCGCGAGGCTCTCCATCACCTTCACGTACTCGTCACCGGGCAGCTCGTTGCGCGAGAGCAGGGTCACGCTCACGCCCTCCAGCCCGTCCAGGCGCAGCACCGTGCGGCACAGGTCGGTGCGCCGCCGCAGCACGCGCCCTTCGGCCACCGCCACCAGGCCGACCTCCGGAGGCAGGGTGGAGCAGCCCCCGGCGACGTCGTCGTCCGTCATCGCGTTGCCCACGCGCTCCTGGAGCGCATCCATGTCGGCCCGCACGGCGATGCCGATCGAGATCAGCCCCAGCCCGTCGGAGAAGAGCAGCGAGGCCAGACGGAGGGGCTCCCCGCCGCGCCCCTCGCCGCGCGGCAGCTCCTCCAGGCGGGCCGCGACGCGCTCGTAGCCGGGGGGGAGGTAGGCGGGCGCGACGATCGCGAAGGGCGACCGGGCCAGCAGGCCGGAGAGCGTGAGCACCTCCGGCGGCGACTGCACGCACAAGTCCTGCCCCCCGGCCCCCCCGGGGTGCACGGCATCGGGATCCAGGCCGCCCAGCCCGTCGGAGACGTGGTAGAGCCCCCGCACGCGTTGACCCTGGACCGCGAGGTCCTCCAGCTGCACGACGCGCCCGTCGCGAGCGTGGAACCAGACCCACCGGGCCGTGTCGCCCGAAGGATGCCGCGGCACCCACTTCAGGCGCAACGCGGGCTCCCCGCCGCGGGTTGTCGCCTCCTCGGCCGGCCCCTGGGGCACGTAGTTGCGCGCGAAGAGCTCCCACGGCCCCTCGAGGAACTCCCGGGCGACCGTCGAGCGCAGGACGACGCAGGGACGGACCTCGCCGTCGGCGCCCTGCGCCTCGGCCTTGAGCAGCCAGCCGCTCTGCTCCGGGTGCGGCGCGATCCAGGTCGTGCGGCGGGTCGAGACCCCTTGCACCTCCCAGGTGCCCGGCCCGGGTCCCCCCTGGAGGAACTCCCGCAGCGACCCGGGCAGGTCGGGCTCGCGCCCGCAGCCGAACAGGCCCAGGCAGGCGCACAGCAGCCCGAGCACGAGCTGCCGCGGCCGCAGGGGCCGGCGAGCCGGCCGCCGCGGCGCCCGGCTGCGCAGGTCGTCGGGCCCGGGCGCGGAGGTCGTGCCCGGCTCGAGGGCGGCCCCTGGCCCCGGCCGCAGGGTGGAACCCCGTCGAGGCCGGCGCCGTCGCACCGTCAACGCGCGGCCGGGCCGGGGAGGGCGACCGCGAGCCGGTCGAACGTCTCCACGTCGTGGAACAGCGGCACGCTGGGGTC
>CAZPOZ010000213.1:0-5708 GCA_964588235.1 uncultured Planctomycetales bacterium | reverse complement strand
CCGCACCGCCCTGGGAGCGCGCGAGCGGGAGCAGGGCCAGCGCCCAGCCGGCGCGTCCCCGCGGGTGGCGCGCGTCCAGGCGGGCGCGCAGCAGCTCGAGCCCGCGGTGGACCCGGCTGCGCTCGGTGGCGGGCGGCACGTCCTGGGCGGCGGCAGCCTCGCGGGGGCCGTGGCCGGCGAAGAACCGCAGCCACAGGGCCCGGCGGAAAGGCTCCGGCAGGCGCTCGAGCTCCTCCAGCACGATGCGCTGCTGCTCGAGGGCCGCGGCGTGCTCGCCGGGATCGACCGAGGCGCGCGTGGGGAGGCCCGTGGTCTCGCGGCGGCGACGCCGGCCTTCGCCCCGCAGGAGCTGCCGCGCCCGGTTCCGGACGAACCCGCCCAGCCAGCCCAGGCTCGCCACCGGCCCCCGCCTGCGGGCCAGGAGGTACGCGTCGTGGACGGCGTCTTCGGCGAGGTCGTCACGCCGGATCAGGCCTCGCGCCAGGCGCCGGAGGCCCTCGAGGGCCCGGGGCGTGAGGGGGAGGACATCGGGCGACATGCGGTGGGCGGCCTCGGGGAGCGAGCGTGCGAGACGCGCACGCCGTCGGAGTATCGCCGCCGAAGCCCGTCGCGTTCCCAGCGCTGCGGCGTACAGAGGGCGCAGCGTTCTGCGGTTACCTTTGGGTGCCTTACAGGCTCGGGACCCGGCGGCCTGCCCTCGGCGGCCGGCTCCGACCGGGCGCAGCCGCTGCGCAGTAGCATCCCCCAACCACCGGGACCCGCCGTGCGGGCCGCGACTCGAACGGGAGCGCACGATGCGTCGAATCGGCCTCTGGGTCGGAGGGTTGCTCTGCGCCTGGCTCGGAGGCTGCGGGGGGCCCGAGGGCCCCGCCGCGGCCTCGGTGGCCGGCGCCAGCGGGGGCATCGTCGGCACCTGGGCGCTGGACCTCGAGCGCACCATGCAGGACGGGCTGAGCGTGCACCGCGAGCAGTTGCAGGCGGTGCTCCAGAAGGCCAAGGCCGACCTCGAGGCGGCCGACGCCAAGCTGTCGGCCCTGCCGGCCGCCGAGGTCGAGGGCAAGCGCGCCGAGCTGCGCAAGCGCATCGTCGGGGGCGCCGGCAGGCACGCCGACCTGGTGGAGGCCTTCCTGCGCTCGCCCGGGGAGGCCGAGGCGCTGTTGGTGACGAAGGCCCTCGAGCGCGCCCAGGAGCAGTTCAAGGGGACCTCGGTGGGCATGGTGTTCCGAGCCGACCAGACCTACGTCGGGCGCACGGTGCGGGAGGGCGAGGTCGAGACCGAGAGCGGCACATGGACCTTCGCCGACGGCAAGCTCACCACGCTGTGGACCCACCGCAACGGCATCCGCGAGGGGCGGAAGGCCGAGCCCAAGGAGGTCCCGGCCCAGGTGACCGGCGACGTGCTCGTGCTGCGCATGGGCGACGGCAAGCTGGGTTTGCACTTCCAGCGCAGCACCGTGCCGCTCGACGAGCGCCCCGACCCGGCGGTCGTCGATCCCACCCCGCTGCTCAGCTCCGAGGAGGTCGCCGCGGCGGCCGGCGTGGCGGTCGGCGCACCCGAGGGGTCGGGGAAGGGCCGGGCGGTGTTCCGCACCACGGCCACGCCCTCGGAGGAGGTGGTGCGGCTGAGCGTGGAGCGGCGCAGGCCGGACGCGGCCGAGCGCTTCGCCCGGAGCCGCCACGACCGGGCGCTGGTGCCCGGCCTCGGCGACGAGGCGTACGCGGACGTGGACTACGTCTGCGCCCGCCAGGGCCAGGTGGAGTTCTGCCTCTGGGTGCTCGGCCCCGTGCCGAGGGAGAAGCGCGGCGAGGTGGCTCAGACGCTGGCCAAGCTGGTGGCCGCGCGCCTGAAGTAGCCGCTACGGCCGCGGCCTCTGCAACCTGACCGCCAAGCGCGTCGTGGCCGTCGCCACCAGGCGGCCGGCATGCGCACACGGCGCTCCGCCCCGGCGCTGCTGGTCACGCCCGCGCTCCACGGGGTCGGGGCCGGAAGGGCCTCCCCGGGAGTCCAGCGACCCGCCGAGCGGCTGCGCCCGGCGCCCGAAGCGCGGCTCCTTCGACGTGAGACGCACTCCGTGCCCGCGCGCGCTCAGCCGCCGTGCTCGACGTCGTCGGGGGTGTCCAGGCGGCCATCGGGCCCGGGGCTGCGCAGGCGGTAGGTCCTGTTGCCCGTGGGCCGGTAGTCGAACGCGCCGCCCCAGGGATCCTGCGGCACGCGGTCGAGGTAGGGCGCGGGCAGGCGCTCGGTCGCACGCGTGAGCTCCACGAGGTCGGCCGGGAGCCGCTTGGCGTCCATGCGGTAGAGGTCGAGCGCCGCGGCGATCGACGCCAGCTGCGCGCGGACGGCGCGCTGCGCCCCCTCCTGGGCGGTGGGCGCGGGGGACGGCGTGTCGGGGAACACCCAGGCGAGAATCTGCACGAGCGCGCGGACCTCGGCCAGGAGGTCGCCGTGCCGCACGACGGTGCTCTGGTCGAGGGTCAGGTCGAGCGTGCCCAGGGGGAGGCCGTCGTCCAGGGCCACCTGCTGCATGCCGCGCAGCCGCACGGCCGAGCGCAGCCGCGCCGCCCCCGCCACGGCGCTGGCGGGGCTGCGAGCCTCGGCCACCAGCTGGAGATCGAGCTCCAGCGCGCGCACGCCGCCCAGCCGGTGGACGCGCAGGGGCACGGCCTCGGCCTCTACGCGGAACTCGAGCGTGGGGTCGGTGGCGCCCAGCAGGCCCCGGAGGCGGGCGGGCTCGAAGCTCTGGGCCCACGGGATCGGCACGCCCAGGCGGACCGGCGCTGCGGGGAAGGTGAGGAAGGGCCACCCCCCCGGCGAGCCCAGCGTCTGCTCCCAGGCGAGGCGGGCCTCGGGCGTGCCGCCCTCGACGGCCGAATGCAGCAGCCGCCCGCGCCGGTCGAGGGTGAAGGTGCCGCTCACGTCGCGCAGGCGCTCGGCCTTGGGCGCGGCGGCGGCAGCGGCGCTCTCGCTGGGCGTGAGGGAGAGGAGTCGCGCGATCCAGCGGCTCTCCCCGTCGGGCGTGACGGCTTCGCAGACGAACTCGGTGCGGTAGCTCAGGGCGACGGGGGCGACCTGCTCCGTCCCCCCGTTGCGTCGGGACGCCGTGGCGCCCGCCAGGCGCACGCTGCTCTCGATCCGGGCGCCGACGCGGGGGCGCAGCTCGAGGGCAAGGGGCTCCCCCGTGGGCGGGCGGGCCCGCGACAGGAACGGGAAGGGCGGCTCCTCGGGCGGCTCCCCTGCGGCGGGGGACACCCCCGGCACGACGACCCCGAGGAGCGCGGCGATCGACCACAGGAGAGGGGGTGCGCGCACGGGGGGCTTCCTCCGGACCGGCGGCCAGGGTAGCGGCGCGGCGCGTCATCGGATGGTCACCGGACGGTCACGCCAAACATCGGCGCCTCCGGAGGGCCATTTTATGCACCCCTCCAAGTTGCCGAACGTGCGGCAACCCGGGACGGCGCGACAGCATCGGGACGGAAGTCCCCCGTTGCGCCGGGGCGTTGGATGCGATCCTCGCGGCCGACCTCCTGCCGCCAAGGAAGCTCTCGGGAAGCGGGAGTGCGGCTCCTCGCGCTCGTCCGAAGGACTGGGCCCGGGGGCGCTCAGGCCCGCATCGGTTCCTTGCGTAGGCCGGCGCGTGCCAGCGCCGCCGCAAGTGGCGGCGGGGGCGGCCTCGCCCCTGCGGGCCTTCCACGGCGCCCCGCTTGCGGGGAGCCCAGCAGCGCTGCCATCCAGCGCGTCGGCCGCTGGGCGCGTCCACCCGGAACCTGCCGGCGGGGGTCCCTGGGTCCTCCGCCATCCCGCCTCGAAGTTCGGACCGGCGGCCCGAGTGTCCTGAGTTGGAAGTCCTGTTGCCAGGGTCCCGAGGCCTGGCCGGAGGCCGTGCCGGTCAGGGGCCGTGCCTGCGCCCGAACGGGCACCGGCCGAATGCAAGGGAACTTCGGACTCGCCACACTAGAAGTACTCGCTCGACCAGACGTGGGCCCCCTCGAGCGCGGCCTCGCCGCGCAGCATGGGAAGGGTCTTCGCGCGGCCCTCGTCGCGCAGGTGCGCGCCCAGCTCGGGCACCGGCGCGAACCAGCCCCCGAGCCGCCCGAGCGAGAGCGAGGCGGCCACGTGCGCGAGGGCCCGCAGCACCGGCGCGCGCTGGTGCGGCGGCACGATCAGTTCGAGCACGTCGAGCTCCTGCTCCTCGCAGCGGACGCGGACGTAGCCCTCCAGGGGATCCCCGATCCCGTAGAACGCGTTGGACGGGTTCCAGGCCAGCGTGCGGAGGAGCCGCTCCGCACCGCGCGCAAGGTGCAGCGTGCCGGCGTGGTGACGCTCGTACAGGGCCGCCAGCGTGACGGCCTCGCGGCGTGCGTCCAGCGGTCGGAGCGCCGCGCGGGGCCCCGAGGCGGCCAGCTCCGCGGGCTGCGCAGCGACGTGCTGCCAGGCCGCCAGGGCGCGGAAGCCCAGCCGTTCGTAGTAGGCGGGCGCGATGGCCGAGAAGAGCAGCCCCAGGGTCCGGCCGGAGGCTTCGGCGTCTTCGATCACCCGCTCGCACAGCGCGCGCGCGAGGCCGCGGCGCCTGAGCTCCGGGTGGGTCGCCACGGCGCCGAGCCCGTAGCCCCCCGCAGCCCGGCCGTCGGCCCGCACGAAGTCCAGGGGGTAGCAGACGAGCGAGCTCGCAGGGGTGCCGTCCTCCTCGAGCAGCCACCACGTGGCCCAGGCCCGGAGCGGGTGCGCGAGCCGCAGCGCCTGGAAGTGCTCCCGCGGCTGCTCGGGCCGCATCGCCGCATGCGCCACGGCCGTCACGGCCAGGCGATCGGCGGACGACTCGGCTTGGCGGATCACGCGCACGCGGCCATCCTCGCCTGAGGGGCCGGGAGCGGCTCGTTCCTGACGGTCTCCGCATCCCGGTCGCGCCGGTGCGGAGGCGAGCCGCCGCCAGCCCCCGATCAGCGCGTGATCACGGCCTCCAGGTACTCGGAGGGGACGACGAGGCCGCGACCGCCGCCGCGGTCGTGGCGGGCCAGCAGGGCGAGCAGCGCCTGCTCGAGCTCGGCCTGCCGGGGAGCCGGGAGCGCGGCGAAGGCCTTGAGCATCGGACCGTACGTGGTGCGGAACACCTGGACGAAGTGGGGCGCCGAGAGGAAGCGGAACGTGTAGGAGCGGCGCACGGTCTTCAGGTCGCAGGCCTGGGGTCCGAAGAGCTCCACGAGGCGCGCCTCGCTGCCCCACGCCGCGGCCGGTGGCACGCCCGGGGGCGGGGGCACGAACCCGGCGAGGGTGCGGAAGAGGTCGCCCAGGAAGCCCTCCGGCGTCCAGGACGCCAGCGCCACGCGGCCGCCGGGCCGAACGACCCGCAGGAGCTCGGCCGCGCTGCGCTCCTGGTGGGGAGCGAACATGACGCCGAAGACGGAGAGCGCCGCGTCGAACGAGGCGTCGGCGAAGGGCAAGGCCTCGGCGTCGGCGACGGCGAAGCGCACCGTCAGGCCGTCAGCCTCGGCTCGTCGGCGCCCCTTCTCGAGCAGCTCGGGCACGTAGTCGGTCGAGGTCACGTCGCAGAAGCGGCGCGCGGCCGCCAACGAGGCGTTCCCGTTGCCGGCGGCCACGTCCAGCACGCGCTCGCCGGCGGCGAGATCGGCGGCGTCGCGCAGCATCTCGCCCACGATCTGCAGCCGCGAGCCGATCTGCGCGTAGTCGCCGCTGGCCCACATGGCCTGCT
>CAZPOZ010000212.1:0-5710 GCA_964588235.1 uncultured Planctomycetales bacterium | reverse complement strand
TCCGCAGGAGAGGTCTCGCCCTCCGAAGGACCCTACCCCTAACTTGGTGGCCATGTGCGTGAAGCCTACGCGTCCGGCTTGAGGGCCTGAGCGCTGCCCCGGGCCCCCCCGAGTTCGTCCGGGCTGGTCGGGCCAGGGACCCCCGAGTCAGGGGGGGAGGGGCTCAGGGGGCGGCCGTAGCGAGGTTCCGCATCGTCGTTCGCGGTCCACGCGCGTTGCGGCGCCGCCTGGCGTCCTCCCCGACGACGTAGGTGCACCGCTGGCGCACCCCTCGAGCGGAGCCCGCGCAGCAGACCTCGGCGCACACCTCGTTCGAGCGGCGGATGCGCAAGCCCTTCGACCCGCCGTCCGAGGCGGGTGCCTGCGCCTGCGGGACGGACCTCGATCCCTTCTTCGAGGCCCCCGCCCGGGCGCTCGAGTGGCACGCGCGCCGCCTCCCGAAGGCCGGCTCCCCGCTGCACGGCGACGGCAACGAGCAGGGGGCGCAGGGCCTGCGCCCTCCGACTTCGTCCGCGCACGCCGACGACGTGCGGGCCTTGGCCACGCCGTCGGCTCCGAGCGAGCTGCGAGTCCGCCGTCTCGAGCCGTTCGTCCCGCTCGTCCGCGACCTCTTCGCCGTTCGGTGCGCGCCCCTGCTCTCGAGCGTGCCCTCCAGCCCATGGCACCCGCTCGAGGGCGCCTGCTCCACGGGCTGGGGCACGGGCGCCGGGCCCGCCGTCCGGACGGCCGCGCCCCGCGCGCCCGGCCGCAGCGGTATCTTCGCGCGCATGCCGCCCCCGCCCTCCACCCCGCTGCTCCGCGCCCTCGAGCGCCTCGCCGGGTTGCTGAGCACGAAGCAGGCCGCCCGCCGCTGGTACGAGGCCTACCTTCACGCCGTGGGCCCGGACGTTCTGGTGGACACGTGCAACGACGGCCAGATCACCTGGGTGCACCGTCGGGCGGCCGGCTCCCGCGACCTGCTGCCGCTGCCCGCCGTCGAGTGGACCACGGCCCAGTCGCCCAGCCGGCTCCTCGAGGGCCTCGTGCTCCACGACGGCCGGCAATACGTGCAGCTCCTCTACGACGCCGACGGGCGCGTCGCCGAGAGCGCGCGCGACGAGCGCTACCCCGGCCGGCTCGTCGAGCTGGGGCGCGTGATCGCGGGCGCGTCCGACCCCTTCGCCGCGACCGTGGCGTTCGTCGCCGGCCTGAGCGAGGCCCACGCCGGCCCCGGCCGCGTCCACTGCCCGCAGCCCGTGCCGGGAGGCGTGCGTTGCGTCTGGCGCGTGGGCCTCCTGGCCTGCCGGCGCGCGCTCCACGAGGGTCGCGTCCCCGACGAGGCCCGCTTCCTCGTGGCCGACGGCCTCGAAGGGACGGCCGTGGGCTGGGGCGCCACGCGCGAGGAGGCCGAGGCCCGCTACGCGGCCGCCGTCGCGCGCGCGCTCCCCGAACGCCGCTTCACGGTCGAGACCGCCACCGACGACTACGACGACGACGGCCAGCTGATCGCGCGCGGCGAGCTGCCGCCGGGCTTCGCCGAGCCGGGCCCGCCAGGACCGGCCCGCGCCCTGGTCGAACCCGAGCCCGACGACGGCGAGGCGTGGAAGGCCGGGGCCGAGGAGCCGGCGCCCACGCCCGGCCTCACGGGCGAGCTCGACCCCGACGGCGGACGCATCGCCTGGGGTCCGTTCACCCTGCGCGGACCCTCCTCCGACGCACCCGACCCGCCGCGCCGCGCCGACGCGGTGCCGCACGTGCGCATCCCCCTCGACCCGCCCCGGGCCGACGCCCCGCCCCGCGGGCGCTGGGTGCGGCTCCTGGGCGAGACCGGCGTCACCCGGCATGCGCTGCGCATCGAGGAGCGCGACGGCTTCCTGCTCGTCGGCGCCGACCTCCTGGGCCTGATCGACCTGAGCCGCCTGCGCGCCGACCTCGACGCCGTCGAGCTCCCCCAGTGCGTGGGCCTGCGGGCGCCCGAGCTCGAGCGTTACGTGCGCTTCCGCTGCTGGCAGTACCGCTGGAGCCCCGCCACCGAGCACCGGCCCGAAGGACTGGCCTGGGCCTCGGGCGCGAGCGGCCCGCGCTTCGAGGCCGGCAGCCTCGACGGCGACACGCTCCAGGCGATGGTGCACCGCCACCGCCGCGTGCCCCGGCCGGCGACGTAGCCCGCAGGCGGCGCATCGGGCCGCCGACCGCTCCCCTGCTCCCCCTTGCCCGGCGCCTCCCGGGCGGGGAGCCTGGGACCCCGGAGCCCCCTCCTGGAACCGTCGCACACCAACCCCTGGCTCGAGACGGTCGGCCTGCCCATGCCGGACCTCGAAGCCCTCGCCGCCGACCCGCAGCTCAAGCTGCGCGACCTGCTGATCGCTGCGCTGCTCGAACGGGGCGAGCCGCTGTCGGCGGCGCAGGCCGCCGCCCGGCTCGAGCCGCTGGGCGTCACCAGCGCCACCGGCGACCTCGTCTACTCGCTGACCAAGGCCGGGCACGGAGCCCCGCTCTACAAGGACGCCCAGGGCCGGTTCGGGCTCGACCTGCACTCGCCTGCCTGGCTCCACCTTCGCTTCACGCTCGCCCCGCGCCGGCCGCCCCCGCCCCCGCGCCTCCTGCCCTCCGACGACGTCCCGCTCGCGCTGGACGACCTGCGTCGGGGGCTGAAGGGGCGCTCCCTGTTCGGCGTCCCCCTGGCGCGGCAGGCGGCCGCGGTGCTCGACGCGCATGGCCGGCCCTTGAGCGCCGCGGAGGTCGAGGCGTTCCTGCACGCGCTCACGCCGATCCGCCCGGGGCTGCGCGACGACTACCCGAGCGCGGCGAGCCGGCCTGGGCTGGTGTCCCGCGGCGCGGACGGGCTCCTGCACCTCACGGACGACGTGCAGGCCCTGCGGCGGATGCGCGCCGCCATGCGGCGCTTCCTCGACGTCGTGCTGCGCCACCCCCCCGTGGACCGGGAGGCCTCACGGGCGAGCGTCGAGGAGCACCTGCAGCGGGAGCGGCGCGCGGCCGCCGAGCGCCGACGCGCCGTCCTGCACGGGTTCTTCCACGAGCGCGCGCTGGCCGCCGTCACGCTCCTGGACGTGTCCGCCCGCTCGCTGCGCACCTGGATCGGCGACGAGCTGGCCGGCGCCCGCGACGCGTGCGCGCCCTTCGACGTGCTCATCGGGCTCGACACCCGCGCCACCGCCGAGGCCCTGGGCCTGCCCACCCTGCGCTGCCGCGTCGTGGACCTCGAGCAGCGGCCCAAGACCAAGCGCCTCAACCGTCAGGGCCGGCTCCTGAGCATCGACCTGCCGCTGCTGTTCCGCGGCTCGGTGGGGCTCAGCCGCGCCCTGGGCGAGCCGCGGAAGCTCTCCGAGTACTTCGAGGCCGGCGAGCGCACGCGCCTGGTGCGGCGGATGGAGAGCGACGCGAAGGCGCTCCTCGCGCTCTACGCCTACGGCGTGCTGCACCGCGGCGTCCGCGTCCGCTGGGGCTTCCTCGACGAGCTCGCCCCCGTGGCCTGGGCCGAGCCCGGCGATCCCACGATCCAGGGCCTGCTCCACTCGTTGGGCCGGGGCGAGCGGCTGGAGGTGGTCCACGGCTCCGCCCCCGGCTGGGACGACCCGTGGGCCCGAGCACGCCGCGTGGTCCGGGCAGCCTTGCCGTGGGGGCCGCTCGTCGTCGAGGGCCCCGACGGCGAGCGCACGATCGCGCTGGCCGACGTGCAGGCGGCGCGCGTCGTGCCCGCGCCGGCGCCTTGAGGCGACCCCGGCCCGGGCGCCGGCCAGGCGCGCTACTCGCGCTTGAAGTTCAGCAGCCGCTCGTAGCCGGAGGGCGTCTTGCCGGGCACGTCGCCCTTGTGGACCTTGCCGTCCACCTCCACCCAGGCGCGGATCACGAGGTCGGGCTTGACCGTCGAACGCGGCTCCAGGTCGAAGTCCCGCCCCTCCGCCCACTCGATGCGCCGGTCGTCCAGGCCCCCGAACCAGCGGTCGCCGTCGCCGGCCTTCGTCGCGTCGGCCGAGGAGACGTCCACCGGCACCCAGCCCAGCCCCGGGGCGAAGAAGCGCGGCCAGCAGCGGTAGCCCGGGTCGTAGTCCTTGCCCTCGTTGGCGTAGTTGAGCCGGCTGCCGTAGATCAGGCGGCAGGGGATGCCGCGGGCGCGGCACAGCGCGATGAACAGCGCGTGCTGGTCGGTGCAGCAGTCGCCCGTGCCCGCCAGGCACTCCATCGCGTCGCCCAGGCACTTGCCCTTGGGCGCCGGGCCGAACAGCGAGTAGTGGTCCGACTTGGCGATCACGTAGTCGAAGCACTTGCGCGCCTGCAGGACCGGGTTCGTCTCCGCGCCGCACAGCTCGTCGGCCAGCTTGCGGATCTCGGGCGTCACCTCCATGTGCTTCTCGTCCGCACGCAGCTCGCGGGCGAAGCTGCGCCGGTGCTCGTCGGTGATCGGCCCCGCCTTGGACGCGTCGGCCATGCCGCGCACCTCGCGGCGGCGCAGGCGGAACTCGGTGACGATCTTGGGCGGCTTGGCCGGGTCGGCCGCCGCGTCCAGGTGGATCCAGGAGCGGCCGTAGCTCGGGTCGCGCGTGATCCGCACGCCCGGGGGCGCCTCCACGATGCGGAAGTCGAGCACCTTCTGCTCCGGCGTGTCCTCGGGCATCCAGAACCACAGGCGCACCTGCTTGGCCTCCGCCGGCAGGTCCTTCACCACCAGCTGGTGGCGGACGACGTAGGTCGTCTCGCTGGGCGCCGTGGGCGCGGCGGGCTTCTCCTCGGCGCCGGCGGCGGGTCCCAGCAGCAGGGCGGAGGCGGCCAGAGCCGCGGCGGGGAGGCGGGAGAGCAGGCGTCGGGGCATCGCAAGGCTCCGGGGGGCAGGCCCCCCGGCGGGGTCCTGGTCCGGGCGTTGAACGCGCCCCGGACGGGGGCATTCCCGGCCCGGCCGGGCCCGCCCCCGGGCCCCCTTGCGCCCCCTCCCTCCGGCCCGGCCCCCGCCCCGGCCGCTCGCCCGGGGCGCGGCCCCTCAACCTCCGCTGAGCGCCCCCAGCACGTGGACCTCGTCGGCCGGGCCCACCGGCGTGCCGAGGTCCTCCACGGAGGTCAGGTTCACGAAGACCTTCACGTGGCGGCGCACCCGGCCCTGCTCGTCGATGAAGCGGAAGCGCAGGCCGGGGTGCTGGCGCTCCACGTCGGCCAGCACCTCGGCCAGCGTCCGCCCGCGGGCTTCCACGGTGCCTCCCGGCCCCGTGTACTCGTGGAAGTGGGTCGAGAAGTGGACCTGCATGGGGGGGCGACCCGGGGGGCACGACCCTGTGGAGCGGCGCGCTCCATGGGGTCGGCCCCGACCCGGCTCAGGCCTCGGCCACGGTCACCGAGAAGATGTGCGGCAGGTGGCGGGCCAGGAGCCGCCAACGCGCGCCCTCGTCCCTCGAGGCCCAGACCTCGCCGCTGGTCGTCCCGAAGTACAGGCCGACCGGGTCGCGGGAGTCGCCCGCCATCGCCTGGCGCTTGACCGTCCACCAGGCCTGCGCGCGGGGCAGGCCGGCGTCCAGGCGCTGCCAGGAGCGCCCGCGGTTGCGCGTGCGGTAGACCGCCGGCTTGCCCCCCGGGCTCGTGCGCGGCCAGACGCTGGTCCCGTCCATGGGGAACACCCAGACCGTGTCGAGCTCGCGGGGGTGCAGCACGATCGGGAAGCCGATGTCGCCCACCGCCTTGGGCATCGTCAGCCCGATGCGCTCCCAGCGGGCCGTGGGACGGT
>CAZPOZ010000211.1:0-5722 GCA_964588235.1 uncultured Planctomycetales bacterium | reverse complement strand
ACGCCTCCTCGTTCTGGAGCGGCGCGCTGGCCACGGCCATCGCCACGCCCTGCACGGCGCCCTTCATGGGCCCGGCGGTGGGCTACGCGGTCACGGCGCCCTGGCACGAGAGCCTGCTGCTCTTCACCGCGCTGGGCCTGGGCATGGCGGCGCCCTACGTGGTGCTCTCCGCCAGCCCGCGCCTGCTCAAGAAGGTGCCGCGGCCGGGTCCGTGGATGGACACCTTCAAGCACGCGCTCGCCTTCCCCATGTTCGCCGTGGCGCTCTACCTGGCCTGGGTGTTCGGGCGCCAGACCGGCGTGGACGGCGCGATCTGGCTGCTCTTCGGCCTGCTGACGGTCTCGATCGGCCTGTGGGTCTACGGCCGCTGGGGGGGGCCGGAGCAGGCGCCGGGCCGCCGCTGGATCCTCGGTCGGGCGCTGCCGGCGGCCTTCGTGCTCCTGGCGGCGCTGGCCTTCATCACGCCGGCCACCCGCGAGCGCCCGCCGCCGCGGGGCGCCTCGGGGGAGTGGGAGCCCTGGCTGCCCGAGAAGGTGGCCTGGCACCTGAGCCAGGGCCGGGCGGTGTTCGTGGACTTCACGGCCGACTGGTGCCTGTCCTGCCTGGCCAACGAGCGCGCCTTCCTCGGCACTGACACCGTGCGCCAGGCCGTGCGCCAGCACGGCGTCGTGCTGCTCAAGGGCGACTGGACGAACCGCGACGCCCTGATCCACTCCGAGCTCAAGGCCTACCGGCGCACCAGCGTGCCGCTGTACGTGGTGTTCAGCCCCCACCGCGTGCCGCACGTGCTGGGGAGCGCGATCACCGCAGGCGGCGTGGCGCGCGCCCTGGCCGCGGGGGCCACGCGCTAGTGCTGCGAGAGGCGCAAGCTCGAGGCGGGAACGTGCGACGCGCTGGAGCCGGGCGCCCAGGCCGCTTCCTCGTCCTTGCGCAGGCCTTGAGGCGCGTCGTCGTCGTCATCGGCCTTCCGCTACCGGCCCAGCGCGCCGGTTGCTTGGGAACGGCCTTCAGAGGCCATCCGTGGGCCCGTCCGCGGGAGGAGTCTCACCCTCCGCGAGGCCCTACCCCGAACTTGGTGGCCATGCTCCTCGGGCCCGCTCCGCTCCCCCTCCAGCGCGTCGGTGGCGAGGCGCGTGCCCCCGGGGCCTGCCCGCGCGGGTCTCCGTGGCCTCCGCCTTCCAGCCCCGGGCTTCGGGCCGGCAGCGCCGGCCCGCTCCCCCCTGGACGCCCCCCTCGGGCTGGCCGACGGGTAGAAGCAGGACTTCGTAGACCCCTCCCGGCGCCGCCGGGAGCCAAGGAGGACCGCTGATGCTTCCCGACTCCCGACTGCTGCGCTGGGGCCTCGCCGCGCTGGCGCTGGCCGCCGGCGTGCCCCTCACCACGGCGTACGGCGAGGATCCCAAGCCCCCGGAGGCGCCCAAGCCGCCCGACAAGCCGGCGGAGCCTCCGGCTCCCCCCGCGCCCGCGGCCCCGGCCGAGACCCCGGCGGCCCCCGAGGCGCCGGAGAAGGCCCAGGACTTCACCCTGAAGGACCTCGACGGCAAGGAGCGCACGCTCAAGGAGTTCGAGGGCAAGTGGGTCGTGCTCGAGTGGACGAACTACCAGTGCCCGTACGTGAAGAAGCACTACAAGGTGACGCCGGGCGTGGACGGCAAGCCCGACACGCCGGGGCGCATGGCGCAGCTCCAGAAGACGTACACCGAGAAGGGCGTGATCTGGCTCTCGATCTGCTCCTCGGCCCCGGGCAAGGAGGGGCACATGAGCCCGGAGAAGTGGAAGGAGGCGGTGAAGGAGCGCCAGGCGGCGCCGACGGCGGTGCTGCTCGACGAGGACGGCAAGGTGGGGCAGGCCTGGGGCGCCAAGCGCACGCCGACGATCTGGGTCGTCGATCCCAAGGGCTTCGTGGGCTACTTCGGCGCCCCCGACGACGCTCCGGCGCCGACGGCGGATCCCTGCGTGGCCCACAGCTACGTGGCCGAGTTCCTCGACGCGGTGCTGGCGGGCAAGGAGCCCGTGACGCGCGAGACGAAGGTCTACGGCTGAAGCGTCAAGTACGCCAAGTGACGACGGTCGTCGTCCTCACGGGCCCCGGCGCGAGACCCGCGCCGGGGCCCGTGTTCGTTGGGGGGGACGGGTCGCGGCGGCCACCGCCGGGGCCCCTGCCGGTGCGCTCCCGCCCCGCGCGGCCGCTCAGTCGTCCACCATGCGCGTGATGAACCAGACGCCCTCCACGCGACGCAGGTGGTAGGCCCGGGCCTGGCCGCCGCCGAAGTTGGCGTGCGCGTGGAAGATCACCCGGTCGGGACCCTTCTCCTCGAGCCGTCCCGTCGTCAGGGTCATCGTGAGCAGGTCGTTCGTCTCCGCCCGGTTGCGCTTGAGCGACTGCGCGAGGAACTCGCCGATCCAGGCCTCCTTGAACTCCGCCAGCGGCTTGGAGGCCGGCCAGCCGTCCTCGAGCGAGCTCTCGTACTCGTACATCGCCTTCCAGTCGAAGGCCTCCTCCAGCAGCTCGCGCTTGGCCATGTGATAGCCCACGCCGAACTTGAGGAAGGCCGCCTGCCAGGTGCGCGCGGGACCCTTCTCGTCCAGCGCGGCCCCCTGGGGACGCTGCCCCGCAGGCAGCACCACGGCCTTGGCGTCGAGCCAGCCCGTCAGGCCCAGCAGCGCACGCTCCTTCTTCGCCGCGAAGAGGGTCGTGGGCGTGGGCAGCCCCTCCAGCGCCGCCGACCAGGCGGCCGGCTTGCCCGGCGCGGCCTCGAAGGCGCCCTCGCCTTTGAGCACCGCGCGCACGGCCGCGGGCGCCTGCGCCCCGCCGCGGGCGAAGGCCACGGCGTCGAGCCAGGTCAATCCCAGGGCCGGCTCGCCGGCGGGCAGCGGGCCGCGCGCCAGCAGCGCCAGCGCACCCAGCCCCAGCGTGGCGCCCGGGGGAGCGGCCACGGCCACGTCCTCGAACGGGCCCTCGTTCTCGCCCTCCACCACCTGCTTCTGGCCCTTCCAGCCCCCCTCGGCCCGCGCCAGGGTGAAGCGCGTCAGCCGCGGCCCGACCTTGAGGTCGATCTCCGCACGCTCGACCGACAGGTCGCGGCGCAGCGTGGCGGCCACGTTCACGCGCCACTCCGTGCCGGAGAGGTCCCAGAACACGTCCTCGGTCACGAGCCAGCAGGGCTTGTCGGCCAGCTCGCCCGCCTCGACCGCCACGCGCACCGTGCCGCCCCAGACGCCGTCCACCCACAGCTCGCCGTCGTACGCCAGCCCCTTGCCTTCGACCGGCTCGGGCAGGCCCGCGCGGGCCTTTGCGCCGGCGGCGGTGGCCTTGTCGTCGGCCCGCGCCGGGGGGGCCGGTAGCAGGGCCAGGAGCAGGGCGACGAGCCCCGGGAGGGCTCGGGGGATCGGTCGGACGGTGGGCATGGCGCGCTCCCTGCCCGGCGCCTGGCGCTGCTAGCGTCCGGGGGGAGCGAGTCTACCGGCGGGCCAGCGCGCGGCGCAGGGCCGCCACGTTCTCGCGCATGCGCACGAGCAGGTCGCGGCCCGCGGCGCGGTCCTCGGCGCTCTCCGACTCGCAGGGCGGCACGACCTCGCTGGCCAAGCCCAGCTCCTGCTCCAGACGCGTGGCGATCTCCGGTAGCGGGGTGTCCTCCCAGAGCATCACCTTGGCCGGCTGCCGGCCCAGCCGCGCGCGGATCGCCTCGAAATCGGCCGGCGCGGGCATCTCGCCGGGATCCAGGTGCCAGTTGACCACCGTCCAGCCGTAACGCCGCGCGGCGTAGTTCCAGGCCGGGTGCGAGGCGTAGAGCGCCAGCCCGGGCGGCGTGGGGCCCAGGGCCCGGAACTCGGCGTCGAGCGCGTCCAGGTCGGCCGCGAGCGCGGCCCGCCGGGCCGCCAGCGCCTCGGCGCGCCCCGGCAGGAGCCGGCTCAGCGCGCGGTGGAGCGCCTCGGCCTGCGCCTTGAGGTTCGAGGGGTCGAACCAGGTGTGCCCGTCGATGCCCTCGTGGACGTGCGCGCCCCCCGGGCCGTGGCTGTGCGTCACGGCCCCGTCGAGCCGCAGGAAGGACTCGGCGAAGCCCTGGGAGACGTCCACCAGCCGCGAGGGGGGCAGGCTCGTCCGCCCCACCCAACGCTCGAAGCCGGCGCCGTTCACCACGATCAGGTCGGCGGCCTGGTAGCCCTGGAGCGTCGCCGTGTCGGGCTCCCAGAGGGCCGGGTCGGCCTCCTCCGGCAGGGGGCAGCGCACGAGCGCGTCGTCGCCCACCAACCGTCGGGCCAGCCAGGTGGTGGGGTAGAAGGTCGTCCAGACCTCGGGAACGGCCCGGGCCGGGGGGGGGGCGCCGGGCGAGGACCCCGTGGAGCCGGCCGACGGCCCCCGGGGGCCGTCCCGGTCGCCGCAGGCGACGAGCGCGACGAGCAGCGGCAGGACGGCCAGGCGGGCGCAGCGCGTCATCGAAGGGCCTCCGCGCGCGACTCTACGTCAGGGCAGGAGGTCGCGCAGCAGCACCCGCACCACGGTGGTGCCCGCGAGCGCGGCCAGCGCCACCCCCGCCGCCAGCATCACGAGCCACTCCGTGGCGACGATGCGCACGAGCGTCGCCCGCGCGCAGCCGATGCGCGCCAGCGTCTCGAACTCGCGCCGCCGCACGCGCAGCGTGAGCAGCACCACCAGCCCCAGCATGAGCGCCATGGCGCACGTCACGAGCAGCACGTTGGCGTCGAAGAAGGCCTTCACCTGGAGCACGAGCCCCAGCAGCTCGTCCACGACGACCGTCGGCTCCAGGGCCTGGAGCGTGGGGCTCTGGCGGTAGCGGCCCAGCAGGATCGTGCCGGCGCGGTCGTCCAGGGGCCAGACGAGCAGCGCCGAGAGGGGGTAGGTCGCCGGGTCGCCGTGGAAGTGGAACGAGGCGGCGTTCCCGGGCGTGATCTCGGTGGCCTCCACCACCGAGGCGTCCAGCACCGTGCCGCGCTCCGGGTCGTGCCGCAGCACCTGGCCCGGCGCCACGGCGCCGGGCTCGACGTGGCCGTGGCCCACGCCGTCGGCCACCCAGGCCGTCTTGAGGTCGGTGAACACCGCCTCGTCGTCGGGCGTGCCGCGGGCGGCGAGCACGCCCACCAGCCGCAGCCGCAGGGGCTGGCGCAGGCCGAACTCGAACAGCCCGCGCCCGTCGGTGAGCAGGCCCCCGCCCACCCCCAGGCCCAGGCGACGGGCGGCCCCCGCCCCCAGCACCGCCTCGCCCAGGCGCAGCGGCAGGGTCCCCTGGGCCGTCACGAGCCCCCGCTGGCGGAAGTACTCGGGCGTGGTGCCCACGACGGGCAGGCCCCGCGCCGTGTGCTCCAGGTGCAGCGGCACGACCAGGCCCAGCTCGTCGGCCGTGCGCGACGCCTCCTTGGGGTCGCCGGCGGCGGCGATGGACAGGTCGGCCGCCGTCAGCCGACCCGGCACCCGCCCGCGGAAGTGCAGCGCGGCCAGGGCCAGGTCGAAGCGGCTGCCGCGGGCGCCCACGACCAGCGGCGTCGCCTCGGCGCGCGCCCGCAGGTCGGCCGCGTACGAGCGCACGAAGGCGCCCACCGCGAAGGGCAGCAGCAGCGTCAGCGCCACGCAGGCGACGACCAGGGCCGTGCGCCCCGGGTGGGCGCGCAGCCAGGCGAGCGCGAGCCCGGTGGGCCCCCTCATGACCCTGGCCACCAAGGTAGGGGTAGGGCCCTTCGGAGGGCGAGACCTCTCTTGCGGAAG
>CAZPOZ010000210.1:0-5728 GCA_964588235.1 uncultured Planctomycetales bacterium | reverse complement strand
AGACGAAGACCCTCTGCTTCCCGGCCAGCGCCGACTCGATCCCCACCGGCTGCAACGTCGAGGACCACGTCAGCATGGCCCCCATCGCCGCGCGCCGCGCGCGCGAGGTGGCCGAGCGCGTCGGCAGCGTGCTGGCCCTCGAGCTGCTGGCGGCCGCCCAGGCCCTGGACCTGCGCGCCCGCCGGCCCGGCCGGGCCACGGCCCGGGTGCGCGCGCTGGTGCGCACGCAGGTGCCCTTCCGCCCCGTGGACGCCCCCTGGGGCGATGCGCTGGCCTCGGTCGGCCGGCTGGTAGCCTCCGGCGCGGTCGTGCGCGCGGCCGGCCTCGGGCGCGCGCGCGGGAGGACCCGCCGCCCGTGACCCGCCCCCCCTCCAGCCGCCCCCCCGATCCGCGCCCCGCGGGCGCGCGGATCGAGCCGCGCACGCTCAAGGGCTTCCAGGACGTGCTGCCCGCCGCCGCGCTCAGGCGTTCCGAGCTCGTCCGGCGGCTGGAAGACGTCTTCCGTGCCCACGGCTACGGGCCGATCGACACGCCGAGCCTGGAGTACGCCGAGATCCTCAAGGGCAAGGGCGGCGACGAGAGCGACAAGCAGCTCTTCGAGTTCGACGACGCCGGCGGCCGGCGCGTGGCCCTGCGCTTCGACCTGACGGTGCCGCTGGCCCGCTTCGTGGCCGAGCACCAGGCCGAGCTGGCCTTCCCCTTCCGGCGCTACGCGATCGGGCACGTCTGGCGCGGCGAGCGCCCCCAGAAGGGCCGCCTGCGCGAGTTCGTGCAGTGCGACGCCGACCTCGTGGGCGCCAGCGGCCCGGCGGCCGACGCCGAGATCCTGGTGCTGATGGTCTCGGCCTACGAGGCGCTGGCCGTCGGGCCCGTGACGATCCGGGTCAACGACCGGCGCATCCTCAACGGCCTCCTCGAGCGGCTCGCCCCGGGGACGGCCCCCACGGCCGTGCTGCGCGTGCTGGACAAGCGCGACAAGCAGGGCGAGCCCGCCGTGCTGGCCGAGCTGGCCGGGCTGGGCCTCTCGGCCGAGGGGGCCGCCGCGCTGGTGGCCGCCACGACGCCGCGGGCCGACGACGCGGCCACGCTGGCCTCCCTGGCCGAGGCCGTGAAGGGCAGCGCCACGGGCGAGCAGGGGCTGGCGCACCTCGAGCAGGTCCGCGCCCTGGTGCTCGCGGCGGGCAAGCCGGCGCGCGCCCTGTGCGTCGACCCCACGATCGCCCGGGGGCTCGACTACTACACGGGCCTGGTGATGGAGGCCCGGCTGGACGCGCTGCCCTCCGTGGGCAGCGTGGGCTCGGGCGGGCGCTACGACGACCTCGCCGGGCTCTACACGAACACGCGCCTGCCGGGCGTGGGCTGCTCGGTGGGCCTCGACCGCCTGATGATCGCGCTCGAGGAGCTCTCCGGGCAGGCCGGCGCCCGGGGCAGCCGCAGCCCGGCCGAGGTGCTGGTGACCCACCCGGGCCCCACGGGCCTGGACGACGTCTTCCGCCTGGCGCAGGCGCTGCGCGAGGCCGGGCTGTCGGTGGAGACCTACCCCGAGGACCGCAAGCACGCCACGCAGATGAAGTACGCCGACCGCCAGCAGATGCGCTTCACCCTCACGCGCAACCCCGACGGCACGTGGCACGGCAAGGACCTGCGCGACAAGGGGACCGAGCGGCTGGCCGACGTGGCCGCGGCCCTGGCCTGGATGAGCGGCCGGCGCGTCGTCTGACGCGCGCCGCACGTGCCTCGCATCGCCCCTCTTGGTGGCGTTGCGCCTCAGCGCCCGTCCGCCGGCTCGAGCCGGATCGAAGCCGAGTTGATGCAGAACCGCAGGCCCGTGGGCGCGGGACCGTCGTCGAAGACGTGGCCCAGGTGCCCGCCGCAGCGGCGGCAGCAGACCTCGGTGCGCACCATGCCGTGGCTGAGATCCTGGGTCTCGAGCAGCCGCGCGCCGTCCAGGGGCTGGAAGAAGGAGGGCCAGCCGCAGCCCGAGTCGAACTTCGCGTCCGAGAGGAACAGGGGCGTGTCGCAGCCGGCGCAACGGTAGGTGCCCGGGGTCTTCGTGGCCCAGTAGGCGCCGGTGAACGCGCGCTCGGTGCCCTTCTCGCGCAGGACGCGGTACTGCTCGGGGGTGAGCTCGCGTCGCCAGGCTTCCTCGCTCTTCTGCATGGGGGTCTCTCCGGGAGCCTCGCCGCCCGGCACGGCCCGGGCCCCCTCGCGGCGGGCTCCCTCGCCGACGAGCACGACCAGGCCCAGGCCCAGCAGCAGGAGCAGGGGCGGCACCAGGCGCGGCAGGCTGGCCTCCGAGCGGGTCGGGCGCGTCACGGGGCTTCCCCGCCCTCCGCGCCGCGTCCCGGCCGGCTGCGCAGGGCCTTCGTCCGGCCCATCATCAGCCAGCGCGAGACCCGCGCGCCGAAGCGCTCGGTGGTCAGGCGCCGCGCGAACATCAGGCTCTTGTTGCCGATCCCGGGGATCACCTGCATGCGTCCCCGGGCGAGGGCGTCCACGCCGGCCCGGGCCACCTTCGCGGCGGCGGCGCGGAGCCGCAGGAAGCCGGTCAGCTTCGTGAAGCCGGCGCTCTCGAAGAACTCGGTGTCGGTGACGCCCGGGCACAGGGCCGTGACGGCCACGTTCGTGTGGGCGAGCTCGGCGTGCAGGCTGTGGCTCCAGACGCGCAGGAAGGCCTTGGTCCCGCCGTACGCCGACTGCACGGGCGAGGAGAGGAACCCGGCCACGCTGGCCACCGTGAGCATCCCGCCCCGGTCGCGCGCGACCATCCCGGGCAGCAGCAGCCGGGCCAGCACCAGCGCGGCGTCCACGTTCAGGCGCACCATCGCCCGCGTGCGGTCGAGGTCGCTGCGCACGAACAGGCCGGGCACGGCGAAGCCGGCGTTGTTGACCAGCACGTCCACGGGGCCCGCCCGCTCGACCGCCTCCCGCGCCAGGCGCTCGGGCTCCCCCGTCAGGCCCAGGTCGGCCACGACGACGTGCGCGCCGGCGGCGCCCAGGGCCGCGAGCTCGGCCGCGAGGGCCTCGAGGCGCTCGGCCCGGCGCGCGCTGAGCACGAGCACGGCGCCCCGCCGGGCCAGCTCGCGGGCGATCTCGCGCCCGATGCCGCTGCTGGCCCCCGTGACCAGGCAGACCAGGCCGGAGAAGGAGCGGATGCGCGCCACGGCGGGATCCTACCCGCTGAGCAGCGCGCGCCAGTCGTCGGGCCAGCGGTCCTCGAGCTCGGCGCGCGCGAAGGCCTCCGCCAGGCGCCGCGCCTCCTCCAGCGCGGGCCCCGAGACGTCGACCGGCACCTCCTGCGCGGCCGGCCCCCAGCCGGGGTCGAGCAGCAGCAGCGAGGCGCCCGACACGTCCGTGCCCAGGAGGCGCTCGGCGGCCAGGGCGTACAGGCGCAGCTGCCAGGCGTAGTGCGACGCCAGCGCCGACGGGACGGGGAAGGCCGCCGAAGGGGCGTTCGTCTTGTGGTCCACGAGCCAGAGGCCGCCCGCGCGGGGCAGCCACAGGTCGATCGAGCCCTTCACCAGCAGCGCGTCGAACGGCCCCACGCGCCGCCCCCCCGGGAAGCGCACGCGGGCGTGGAAGGCGACCTCGCGCCGCACGGGGAGGCCCGCGGCCAGCGCCTGCCGGAGCTCGGCGGCGAGCGCCGACGCCTCGAAGCGCGCGAGCAGCGCGTCGCACCGCGGGCCCGCCTCCGGCGGCGGCGTCCCCCCGAAGGCCTCCGCGAGGGCCCGCGCCCGGTCCCCGGGCGTGACGGCCGGCCAGCGCTCGAGCAGCGCGTGGACCGCGCTGCCGATCGCGGCGCGGTCCCGGGCCGCCCCCCCGGGCCCGGCCGCGGGCTCCGGCTCGGCCTCGACCTCGGGGGCCTCCCCGGGCCACGGGCCCTCGGGGTCGGCGGCGGGCGGGCCCTCGACCCCCTCGGGCGGCTCCTCGGGCGCGGGGGGCGCCCCCGCCCGCGCACCGGGCCCCCGGGCCCCGCCCTCCCCCACCGACGGGCTCAGGCGCGCCACCCGCAGCGCCGCCGGGGAGCGGGCGAAGGCGAGCAGCTCGGACACGCCGACCACGAAGCGCGTGCCGCCCAGCGGGGCCAGGCTGCGCCCGGCCCGGGCCAACCGCGCTTCGAGCTCCGCCTCCAGCCTGGCGGCGTCGGGCGCGCCCTCGCCGGGGGGCACGACCGCCTGCGGCTCCACCCACGGCTCCGGCGGCAGGGGCAGCACGCGCACCCGGACCGAGCCCCCGCCGACGGCGCAGGGCCCGCCGCCGGCCCCGAGGTCCGGGGCCAGCGCGGCGTGGAGCGCCTGCGCCCAGCCCTGGGCGCCCTTGAGGCGGCCGTCCTTCGTCAGCCCCTGGAAGCTGCAGCTGAGCAGCAGCCGCTCCTGCGCGCGCGTGGCGCCGACGTACAGCAGGCGCAGCGACTCCTGGGCCGCCGCGCGGTCGTCGGCGCGCTTGGCCTCGGCCCAGCCCCCGGGCTCCCCCTCCCCGCCCTCGAAGGGATCCTTCAGGCGGAGCGCGAGCGCGCCGTCCGGGCCGAGGTAGGCCGGCTCCCCCTGGGTGCGCGGGCCGTGGCCCACGTCGGCCAGGGCGACCACGGGCCACTCCAGGCCCTTGGCCGCGTGGACGGTCATCAGCGCGACCTCGTCGGCCCCGTCGGCCAGCTCGGGCGCCTCGGCCTGGTGCAGGTCGAAGGCGCGCAGCTCCTCCAGGTGGGCCAACAGGTCGCGCAGGCCCTGGCGTCCGGCGCGCGCGACCTCCTCGGCCAGGCGCACGGCGCGGCGCAGGTTCGCCGCCCGGCGCCGGCCGTCGGGCTGGGCCAAGGCCACGGCCCTGAGCCCGAAGCGTTCGACGGCCGAGGCCACGACCTCGGGCAGGGGGGCCCGCGCCGCCTCCAGGCGCAGCCCCTCGACGGCCGCTGCGAAGGCCCGCGCGCCGGGGTCCTCGTCGCCACGCAGCCGCTCGAAGGCGGGCAGCGGGCGGCCCTGCGCGTCGCGCGCGCCGAACCAGCGCAGCAGGGCCGCGTCGTCGGCGGCGAGCGCGGGCCCCCGCACGGCGGCGGCCAGCGCCGCCTCGTCCAGCGGGTCGTGCACCACGCGCAGCACGTGGACGAGCGCGCGCACCTCCTCGGCGTCGAGGTAGCCGCGCCCCTTGTGCACGCGGTAGGGCACGCCGGCGGCCGCCAGCGCCCGCTCGAGCGCGCCGAGCAGGTCGCGCACGGGCACGAGCACGGCGCAGTCGCGCCAGGAGAGGGCGGCGGGCTCGCCCCCGCCCTCGGGCCGGCGCCGGCGCGGGACGCGCCGCTCCACGAGGTCGCGGAGGGCGGCCACGACCTGCGCCGCCTCGCCGCGGCGCCCGGCCTCGCTCGGGGCCGCGCCGCGGTCGAGCAACGTCCAGGTGACCGGCGCGTCGGCGGCCGGCGCAGGCGCCGCGCCGGCGGCCCCGAAGTCCCCGCGGGCCTCGAGCGGCTCGAAGGGCACGCCGGCGCGCCCCCCCTCGAAGAGCCGGCCGAAGAGCCCGTTGAGCGTCGCCACCAGCTCGGGCGTGGCGCGGTAGGACTCGGCCAGCTCGCGCAGCACCGCGTCGCCCACGCGCTCGCGCTCGCCGAGCAGCACCGCCACGTCGGCCCGACGGAAGCGGTAGATCGACTGCTTGGGATCGCCCACGGAGAACTGCGGTCGTCCGAGCGCGCGCAGGCGGGCCAGGATCGCCTCCTGCACGGGGTTCGTGTCCTGGTGCT
>CAZPOZ010000209.1:0-5749 GCA_964588235.1 uncultured Planctomycetales bacterium | reverse complement strand
GGGCCGGCACACGGTGGCGCCCAGGTCCATCAGGGCCTGGTTCCAGTCGCCGGGGCGCGCCGGGTCGAGCAGGCGCTGCGCCAGGGCCGCCAGCCCCGCGCGCGTGGCCGGCGCTCGCGCGAGCGCGCGCACGCCGTCCCAGCGGCACAGCACGCGCTCGACGTTGCCGTCCAGCACGGCCTCGGGCTGGCCGAAGGCGATGCTCGCCACGGCCGCGGCCGTGTACGGCCCGAAGCCCGGCAGGCGTTCGAGCGCCGCGCGTGCGCGGGGCAGCGCGCCGCCGTGCTCGGCCTGAAGCTCCACGGCCGCGGCCCGGAGGTTCCTCGCGCGGCGGTAGTAGCCGAGCCCCTCCCACTCCTTGAGCAGGGCCTGCTCGTCGGCGGCCGCCAGCGCGGCGATCGTGGGGAAGCGCCCGAGGAAGCGCCCCCAACGCTCCCGCACGGTCTCCACGCGCGTCTGCTGGAGCATCACCTCGGCCACCCACACGGCGTACGGGTCGGCCGAGCCGCGCCAGGGCAGGCCGCGGCGCGCCGGGTCGTACCAGCCCCAGAGCCGCTCCCGCGCCCGGGCGATGCGCACGCTGGAGCGGGCCCGCGCAGCCCCGACGGCGCGCGGCCTACGGAGCCGCCGGCGGCACGCAGCAGCGGCCGCCCGCGCAGGGATCGCAGGGATCGGCGCAGGGATCCGCGCACGGGTCGAAGCAGGGATCCGGC
The DNA here is from genome assembly GCA_964588235.1 of uncultured Planctomycetales bacterium. Taxonomy (GTDB): domain Bacteria; phylum Planctomycetota; class PLA2; order PLA2; family JAEUHO01; genus CAZPOZ01. The sequence continues at coordinate 5,036 of CAZPOZ010000209.1, read as the reverse complement.
ACGCGGCAGACGCCCCCCGGGCACAGCGGGTCGTGCGGCGCGCAAGCGGGGGCCGGGACGGGGCGCGGGGCCGGCGTCGCGGCGCGGCGCGCCGGCGGGGCCACGCGCGCGACCGGCCGCGCGGGCGTCGGCGCGGGCTTGGCCGCCGCGCGCGGAGCGCTCGGCGCGCCCGCCGCGCGGCGCTCGGCCGCCTGCTGCTCCTCCCGTGCGCGCTGCTCGGCCTGCATCTGCTTGAAGTGCGCGGAGGGCGAGGCCACGTAGGGCTGCGCGAAGGCCTGCGACGGCGCGGGCTGCGCCGCGCGCGGCTTGGCCGACGCGCTGGAGCGGCCGCTGCTGCAACCCGCCAGCGCCAGCGCCGCGAGCGCGATGCCGACGACGCGGCTCCACCGGGTCGTCCGGGGCGTGCTCCACGGGGTGCTCGGGGACGGGCGCTGGCGCATGCTCGGCCTCCTGGCAGGGCCCCCGGCGGGACCCTCGCAGACGGGCGCCACTGGAACCGTCCCGCGTCACGGGACGTTCACCGCCGGAGGAAGAGCCGGCCAAGGCGGGGCGGGGGGCCGGGGCGGGGACGGCCGCGCGGCGCGGCAGCCGGCGGACGATTACGATCGCCGGGTCCGGAGAGCCGCCCCATGCCCACGGCCCGTGCCCGCCGCCCCCGGAGCCCCCTGCTCGCGCTCGGGCTGGCGCTGACCCTGCTGCCCACCGTCCCGGCCCGGGACGCCGCCTGGGCGGGCCCCGACCGGCGCCCCCCCGCTCCGCCGGGCGTCCGCTGGGAGGAGAGCGTCGAGGGCGCGCTGGCCCGCTCGGCGCGCGAGGGCCGCCCGCTGCTGGTCTGCGTGAACGCGCTGGAAGACGAGCGTGCCAACGTGCAGCTGGCCACCGGGGACTACCGCTCCGAGGCCTGGGGGCGGGCCACCCGCCCCTACGTGTGCCTGGTGGCCAACCCCAACGGGCACGCGGCCGCCGGGGGCGCCTGCGCCCGCTACGGGCACGCGCCCTGCGCCACGCACCAGGCGGCGCTGGCCTGGGTGATCCGGCGCTTCGCCCCCGACGGCGCGCTGATCAGCCCCCAGCACCTGATCCTCGAGCCCGACGGCGACGTCGCCTACCGCAAGGAGTACTTCACCGGCGAGGAGCGCCCGGCGCTGTTCGAGGGCTGGCTCGCCCGCCTCACGCCCGGGCTCGCCCAGCGCATCGCGGCCATCGACCGCGAGGCGCGCATCACCGAGCTCGGGAGGCTGCCGGCGACGAAGGTGGGCGACGCCGCCCGCGCCTGGCTGGCGGCGCCCGAGGACGGGCTCGCGGCGAGCGGGCTCCTGGTGGCGCTGGACGAGGCCGCCGAGCCGCCGCGGCGCCTGGCGCTCATCGCCGCGCTCGCCCGCTGCCCCTACGCGCTGGTGCCGGCCCTGGTGCCCGCCGCGGAGGCGGTCACCTACGCGCCCGACGAGCGCCCGGAGGAGGCGCTCGCCTGGGTGGGCGCCCTGCTCGAGGCCGACCGGCCCACGGGCGTGTGGGCCGCGGCGCGGGTGCTGGTCCGGGCCCGCGACCCGGGGCTGAGGAGCCGCCTGCTGACCCTGTGGAGCGCGCGCCCCGACGACGCCGGCGAGAGCGCCGCGCGCGAGGAGGCGCTGCGGCTGGCGGGGCTGCCGGTGCCCTCGGGCGCCCGCGTGCCCGACGCCGAGGGCCTGGAGCGCGTCGCCCTGCTCCGGCGCGAGCGGGCCCGGCGACGGGGCGCCACCGGAGGCGGGCCGCTCCCCGGCGACCTGGCCGCGCGCCCGCCGGGCGAGCAACGCCGCCTCCTGCTGGGGGCGGCCCCCGAGTCCGTGGAGGCCCGCGGGCCGGAGGTCGAGCACCTGCTGCTCGCGACGCCCCACGCCCGCGTGCGCACCGCCGCGGCCCTGGCCCTGCTGGCGGCACGACGCCCGGCGGGCGGCGCCACCGCGGCCACGGTGCTCGCGGCGGTGCTCGACGTGCTCGAGGGGCCCGAGGCCCGGGCCCTGGCCGCCCAGCGGCTGGGCGAGGACTACGGGGAGGACGGCGAGGCCTGGGCCGCCGCGCTCGCCGCCCACCTGGGGGCCGTCAAGTGAGCCGCCCTCGCACGCGGGCCCGGCGGCTCCGGGCCGCCGTGCTGAGCACGGCCCTGGCCGCGGCGGCGCTCGCCCTGGGCCTCGCCTCGGCCCTGGCGCGGGGGGAGCCCACCCTGGCCGACCTGCGCCGACGGCTGCTCGAGGCGCACACCCCCGACGAACGGGCGCGCGCGCTCGACGCCCTGCAGGCCCGCGTGGGTCGGGCCGACGGCTTCACCGACGTGGGCGCCTTCGGCGACTGGCTGGGCGCCCTGCCCGACGGACGGCACCGGGACCCCACGGTGCTCGTGCGCCGGGGCTGGGCCTACGTCACGGCGCGCCGCGGTGCCGAGGCGATCGAGCCGCTCCAGGCGGCGCTGCGCGACGACCCCTCGCAGGGGCTCGTGCGCGCCTACCTGGGCGAGGCGCTGCGCCAGGCCGGCGCGGTCGGCCCGGCGCTCGAGATGCTCGGCACCGCCGGGAAGGCCGGCCACGACACGCCCTTCCTGCGGGAGGCGGCGCTGGCCAGCGTGCTGGCCCTGCGCATCGCGGAGCCGGTCCGCGCCGCCCCCTCGCTGCCGGCCTACGCGGCGTCGGGCGCCCTCTACCTGCTGCACGTGCGCGACGGGAGGGTGCACGGCGCGCTGGCGCAGGCGCTGCTGGAGGACCTGGCGGCCTCCGAGCGCCCCGACACGGCGCGGGGCCAGGTCTGGGCCGTGACGGCCGGCGAGCACCTGCTCGCCGCCCTGCAGCTGGGGGCGGCGCTGGAGCAGCCGGCCCGCCTGGCGCTGGAGGCCGCGCGCGCGCTGACCGTGGCCGACGGCGGGAAGCCGGGGCGCACGCCGCGCGTGGAGCTGCTCGAGGCCGCCTACCGCCTGGGCCGGCCGGCCGACCGGGAGGGCCACGACCTGCCCGAGGCCCTGCCGCTGCTGGCGGAGGCGGCGCTCCACGAGGGTCGCTACGAGCTGGCCCACCGCCTGTGCCGCGAGCGGCTGGCCCTCTCGGAGAGCCCGGCGGCGCGTCGCGTCCTGGCGCTGCTGCCTCCGGACGTGGGCGACTGAGCGCGCGGTCCCCACGCCTGCCCGTGCCTGGGGCCCCGGGGCCCGGCCGGCTCAGGCGACGGGGCGCTTGCCGCCGGCCACGGCGATCGTCGTCAGGTTCACCAGCGTCTGCACGCTGGCGGCCTGGTAGGAGACCACCACCGGCTTGCGCAGCCCCAGGAGCAGCGGCCCGATGGCCTCGGCGCCGGCCAGGTACTGCAGCAGCTTGTAGCCGATGTTGCCGCTGGCCAGGTCGGGGAACACGAGCACGTTGGCGTCCCCCTGGATCAGCGAGTCGGGGTTCATCTGCGGGCCCAGGCGGGGGTCGAGGGCCACGTCGGCGTGCATCTCGCCGTCGATCACCAGGTCGGGCCGCCGCTCGCGCACGAGCCGCACCGCCTGCTCGCAGCGTCGCGCCGACGGGTGGGGCACGCTGCCGAAGTTGCTGAAGGACAGCACGGCCACGCGCGGCTGGACGTCGAACGAGCGCGCGGCGTCGGCCGCCGCGATGGCGATCTGGGCCAGCTCCTCGGCCGTGGGCTCGATGTTCAGCGAGGTGTCGGCCAGGAACAGGGTGCGGTCCTTGAGCACCATCACGTGCAGCGCCGCCGCCTTGGCGCCGGGCTGCGTGCCCACGATCTGCAGCGCGTCGCGCACGCCGTCGGGGTAGGTGCGGTTCACCCCCGTGACGACGCCGTCCACCTCGCCGGCGTCCAGCAGCAGCAGCGCGTGGCGGCGGGGGTGGCTGGCGCGCCACTGCGCCTCGCGCAGGTTCATGCCGCGCCGCTTGCGCAGGTCGTAGAGCCGGCGCGCGAGCGCCTCGCGGCGCGGATCCTGGCGCGGGTCGGAGATGCTCATGCCCTCGAGATCGACGCCGCTGGCGGCCGCCGTCTCGCGGATGCGGGCCTCGTCGCCGATCAGCACCGGGCGGCCGATCCCCTGCTCGAGCACCTGGGCGGCGGCGCGCAGCGCGCGCGGCTCGTCGCCCTCGGCGAAGGCCACGCGGGCGTGGGCCCGGCTGGCGCGGTCTTCCAGGGCCGCCATCACCTGGCGCGCCCCGCCGAGGTAGCGCGCCAGCGAGCGGCGGTAGGCCTCGACGTCGAAGTCCTTCAGCGGCGAGGTGCCGTCCTCCACGGCCGCCTGGGCGACGGCCGGCGCGACCCACAGCAGCACGCGGTGGTCGAAGGGCTTGGGGATGATGTAGCGCGGCCCGAAGGCCAGCTGCTCGCCGCCGTAGGCCTCGGCGACGCTCTCGGGCACGTCCTCGCGCGCGAGCTCGGCCAGCGCGCGGGCCGCGGCGACCTTCATCCCCTGGCTGATCGCGCGGGCCTTCACGTCGAGCGCCCCCCGGAACATGAACGGGAAGCAGAGCACGTTGTTGACCTGGTTCGGGTAGTCGCTGCGCCCCGTGGCCATGATGACGTCGTCGCGGGCCGCCACGGCCAGCGGGTAGGCGATCTCGGGGTCGGGGTTCGCCATGGCCATCACGATCGGCCGCGGCCCCATCGAGCGCACCATGTCCTGGGTGACGATGTTGGGCCCCGAGACGCCCAGGAACACGTCGGCCCCCCGCAGGGCGTCGGCCAGGGTGCGGTGGGGCGTGGCGACGGCGATCTTCTCCTTCTCGTGGTTCATGCCCTCCTTGCGCCCCTTCCAGACCACGCCCTTGCTGTCGGTGAAGATCACCTTCGAGCGGTCGATGCCCATCTCGACCCACATGTCGATGCAGGCGATCCCGGCGGCGCCGGCCCCCGAGACCACCACGCGCAGGTCGAAGAGCCGCTTGCCGGCGATCTCGGCGGCGTTCACCAGCGCCGCGGCCGAGATGATCGCCGTCCCGTGCTGGTCGTCGTGGAACACGGGGATGTCCAGCGCCTCCTTCAGGCGGCGCTCGACCTCGAAGCACTCCGGGGCCTTGACGTCCTCGAGG
>CAZPOZ010000208.1:0-5766 GCA_964588235.1 uncultured Planctomycetales bacterium | reverse complement strand
CGGCTCCAGCGCGCCGCACGTGCCTCGCATCGCCTATCTTGGTGGCGTTGCCGCTTGCGGGGCGCCCAGGAGGAGGCCCCTCCAGCGCGTCGGTGCGCCCCCGCCCGGCGTCAGGATCGCGAACGGACCCAGGTCCCCCCCGACACCCGCGGCCGGGCCGGGCGGGCCGCGGCGCTACACTGGCTCTCGGCCCGTTCGGGAGCCGTCCATGCGCCGCTTCGCCCCTCTGCTCCTGCCGCTGCTGTTCCTGGGGCTCACCCCCCCCGAGGCGCAGGCCAAGCTCGAGGGCGCCGAGTGGAAGCAGGTGGAGACCGACTTCGCCCGGCTGTTCACGCCGGCCCCCGGCCGGCTCGGCTTCAAGGCCGACAAGCAGACGCTGGTGGAGCTGCTGCTCAAGGACGGCGAGGCCCGCTCGCTCAAGATGCTGGGCGACGTGCTGGTGGGCGAGTGCACGCTGTGGGTCGAGGCGCGGCGGGCCGTGCGCGAGAAGGAAGACCTGATCTTCCCGGTGCTCAAGAAGCCCACGAAGGACCGCACCGCCGAGGAAGAGCAGGCGATGTTCGCGGCCCAGAAGGAGCTCGCCCCGCTCGAGGCCGCCGCCACGCTCGAACGCGAGGTGCTCGACGCCGTGGTGGGGGCCGTCTCGAGCGGGCCGCCGGCGTTGAAGGCCAACCTCTTCGGACGCGCCAAGGCCGCCCCCGACTGGAACCTCCGGGCCGCCGCGGCCCAGGTCGCCGCGGCGCAGCCCACCGAGAAGGACTCGGCCGCGTTCCTCTCCCGCGTGCTCAACCCGGCCTCCGAGAAGGACCCGCGCGTGAGGGCGGCCGCGGTCGAGGCCCTGGCCGGCTTCCCCGAGGGCGCGGAGGAGCACGTGCTCGGGCGCCTGGGCGACCCCGACTGGACGGTGCAGCTCACGGCCGCGCGCCTGGTGCGGGCCCGCAAGTCGGTCCGGGCCGTGCCGGTGCTCATCCTGGTCCTGGAGCGGGCCGGCCCGCGCCTGCAGGAGGAGATCGGCGCGACGCTCAAGGAGATCACCGGCCAGAACTTCGACGCCTACGCCGACGTCTGGGCCAAGTGGTGGGAGGCGAACAAGGAGAAGCTCCAGGCCGAGGGCGCCGCCAAGGAGGCCGTCAAGGTGGGCGCGCGCCCTGCGAACCCGGCCCCCGACCCCACGCTCTACGGGGTGCCGATCAAGAGCGACCGGGTGCTCTTCGTGATCGACGTCTCCGGCTCGATGCGCGAGTCGATCAAGGTGGGCAAGGCCGAGAACGCCCCGCCCCCGCCGCCCACGACCCCCAAGGAGGGCGCGCCCGCCGCCCCCGAGCCGCCCAAGGACGACCACCTCAGCGGCCCGAAGAGCAACGTGGCGGTCGACCAGGTGAAGCGCGCGGTCGAGAAGCTGGGCAAGGGCGCCGTGTTCAGCATGATCGCCTTCAACCACAGCACGATGGTCTGGAAGGACCGGCCCGTGCCCGCCACGCCGGAGAACAAGGAGGAGGCCTACAAGTGGCTGCGCCAGTGGCGCTGGGAGCCGGGCCCGGACTACGCCAAGGACGAGCGTGCCAACGGCAAGGGGTCTCCGGGCCCCAGCGGCTCGACCTTCGTGGAGGGCGCGCTGCGCTTCGCGCTCACGCGCGTGGCCGGCCTGGGCACGGTGGACAAGGCCTACCCCGAGGTGGGCATCGACACGATCATGTTCCTCTGCGACGGCGCGCCGACCGACAACGCCCCCACGGCGTCCAACCTGGTGCCCACCGAGCCGATCCTGGCCAAGGTGCGCGAGTGGAACGCGCGCGGCGCGGTGGTGATCCACACGATCGCCATCGACATGACCAACCAGGCCGGCGGCAACGAGTTCATGAAGAAGCTGGCCGAGCAGAACAAGGGCACCTTCACCCCGATCCCGCGGCCCGGCGTGCACGCGCCGCCCGAGGCCGCGGCCAAGCCGCCCGCGAAGTGAGGCCGGACGCAGCCGTGTCCCGCGCCTCGTCCCCGGTCGGGCACCCGCCGGCGCGGCGCGGCCCCCCCGCCGCCTGGGCCCTCCTGGCGTTGCTGACCCTGCTCCGCGGTGCGCAGGCCCTGGCCAGGCCCGCCGGCGGCGGCGACGATCTGCGGGAGCAGGCGCGCGCGCTGATCGAGAGCGGCAAGGACGGCCTGGACGCGGGGGTCGAGGCCCGGGACCGCGGGCGCGTCCGCGCCGCCCGCGACCAGCTGCGCCAGGCCAAGGATCTGCTCACGAAGGCGCTGGCCGACCCGGCCTGCGGCGAGGAGCAGGCCCAACGGCTGCGCCGCGACCTCGTGGACCTGGACGTCTGGCTCAAGTGGGCCGAGGAGGAGGCCGGGAGCGCGCAGGCTCCCGAGGGCGGCCCGCCGGCCGGGCCCGCGGCGCCTCAAGGCCCCGTGCCCCCGCTCAAGGAGGGCGCGCTCGCGGGGCCGTGGGTCGAGCAGCTGCGCGCGCGCTACCGCGCGACGGCGAGCGGCGTGGAGCGCGGCATCCTCGCGCAGCGCATGGCGGCCGAGGCCGGCCTCAAGGCCACGGCGGCGCTCTTCGCCCTGTTCCGCGAGGAGGCCGACCCCAAGGCCCGTGAGGGCCTGCACGACGCCCTGGCCGCCGTGGGCACCTCGCGCGTGGCCGCGGAGATGGGCCGCTACGCGCGCCGGGACGCCGCCGAGCACTGGGATCGGGCCCTGGACGTGATCTGCCGCGCGCTCGAGAAGCCCGAGAAGACCGAGCCCGAGCGGCCCTGGTGCCGCGCCGTGCGGGCCTTCCACGAGCTCGAGGAGCGCAAGCTCACGCTGCGCCTCCTGGGCCGGCTGGACGCGATGGGCCCCGAGGGCGTCGCCGCGCTGGGCGAGGTGATCTACGTCGAGGACTTCGGCTACCACGACCACACGATCGCCCTGCTCTCGAAGAAGCGCGACCGTCGCGCCGTGCCCCCGCTGGTCTTCAAGCTCAACCGCTTCGCCTTCGAGGCCATGGAGCAGATGCCCGCGCACCAGGCCCTGCTGAAGATGGGCTGGTACGCCGTGCCCGAGCTGATCGACCGCCTGGACGACAAGGCCGCGGGCGTGTGGATCTCCTGGACCCTGCGCAAGATCACCGGCGAGACGATGGGCACCGACAAGCGCAAGTGGCACGACTGGTGGAAGGGCGAGTCGGTGCGCCACCCCGAGCTGTTCGACGACCCCGAGGAACGGCCGCCCGCGCCGACCACGCCGGGCTCCAAGTAGAGCTCGTTCAGCGCGGGCCCAGGGCCTGGAGCGCCCAGCGCACGAGCGGGTCCCCGGGCTGCTCGGCCGCGAGGCGCTCGAGCGCCCCGCGGGCCGCCGCCGCGGCCGGCCCTCTGCGCCCCAGGGCCGCGACGGCGCCCCGGCGCAGGGCCGCCGAAGGCGAGGCGAGCAGGCCGACCAGGCCCGGCAGCGCGCCGGCGAGGCCGCCCGGGCGGTCCGCCCGGGCGAGCAGGGCGAGCTCCTGCGCGAGGGCCGAGGCGGCGTCCGGCGCGGGCTCGAGCGGCAGCAGCTCGGGGACGGGCGCGAGCCGGCCCTGCTGCAGGAGCGCGAACGACGCGTCGGCGACGAGCGCGTCGTCGGCCCGCGCGGCCTCCGGCAGCCGTCCGGCCCAGCGCAGCACGCCGTGGACGGCGGCCGTCACGGGCACGGAGAGCTCGCCCAGCAGCGCGAGCGCGGAGCGTGCGTCCTGCTGCGGGCCGGCCGACAGCCGCGCCAGGGCGACGCGGCCGAGCTCCCGCTGGACCCGCGGAGCCAGCGTGCCGACCGGGCGCGGCACCGCGCCCGGCCGGCGCAGGAGGGTCTGCGCGGCCAGCCAGCGCAGCTCCGGATCGGCGTGCCGCAGCAGCGGCTCGACCCGCTCCGGCTCCAGGGGGCCGGCCGCCCCGGTGCGCAGCCGCTCCGAGAGGATCGCCCGCAGGACGCCGGGCGCAGCGCCGGGCACCTGCGCGGCCAGCCAGCCCGCCCCGCCCGGCTCCGCGGCGACCCGGCGGGCGGCCAGCGCGGCGAGCGAGGGGTCGTCGTCCCCGAGGCAGCGCTCCACGGCGCTCCGCAGCCGCGCGGGAAGCGGCTCGAGGCGGAACAGCAGGCCCACGAGGAGCGCGCGACGGGCCTCGAGCCCCAGCGTCGGGTCGGCCAGCCAGCCGTCCAACCCGCTCAGCCCTGCGCGGGCCCGGGGCTCGGCCAGCGCCGGGCCGGGGAGCGCCGTGAGCACGGGCACCAGCGCCTCCCGGCGCTCCCGAGGCCAGGCGGGCAGGGCCTCGAGGACCGCCGTGGGCTCCCAGGGGCCCAGCGCGAGCACCGCCGCCCGGATCTCGGGCTCGGCGTCGGAGGCCGCCAGCCGCTGCAGCAGGATCGGGAGGGCGGGTGCGCCCGCGCGGCCCATCCGGCCGAGCACCTCCGCCGCCCGTCGCCGGGGGCCCTGCGCCGCATCGGCGGCGAGCCGGCCGAGCCGGTACGCGAGGTCGGGCGCAGGCCGCGGGACGGCCGCCTGCGCCAGCAAGGCCTGCTGCGCCTCCGCCGCGACCTCGGCGTGGGCCGAGGCGAGCAGGGCGCAGAGCACCTCGGCCCAGGCCGGCTCTCTGGCGGCGAAGGCCGACACCAGCGCCCGCGTCCCGGCGGCTGCGGGTCCGGGCGCGTCCGCGGCAACCCGCACGGACTCCCGCACGGCCACCGAGGAGGCGCCCAGCCGCGCGAGCAGGGCGCGGGCCTCGACGACGAGCCGGCGCTCGTCGCGCAGGGTGGCCGCCGGGCGGCCGTCTCCCTCGGGCCCCCGCGCGGCGGCGAGCAGCCAGGGGAGGGCCGGGAGCGCGCGGTCGCCGAGCGCGCTCAGGGCCGGCAGCGCATGCCGGGCGGTCCCGGGCGGCAGGCCGGGCAGGCGCTCCCCCAGCGTCCCGAGGCCCTCCGCGCTCAGGGGGGGCAGGCGCCCGAGCACGTCGAGCGCCGCACGGGCCACGGCCGGGTCCGCCTCGCCGGCGAGCCCGATCAGCGCCGGCTCCGCCTCCGCGCCCGCGGGCCCCGCCCGACCCAGCAGCCGGAGCACGGCGGGCCGGTCCTCGGCGGCCGAGGGCTGCGTCAGGCAACGAACGAGCGCCGCCACCAGCCCTCCCAGGTGCTCGTCGCGCACGCCTGCCAGCGCCGAGAGCGCCGCGCGGCGCACGGCCCGTTCGGGATCCACGAGCAGCCGGGAGAGCCCGGCGCAGGCGTCGGCTGCAGGCAGCGCGAGGAGCGCGAGCGGGCGGGCGGCGGCGCGACGCCGCTCCGGCGCCTCCTCCCCGGTCAGGTCGCACAGGCCCCGCGCGAGCGCGTCGCGCCCGACCTGGGGCGCCGTCCCGGGCGCGTCGGGGCGCCAGGCGACCACCAGCGCGAGCGCGGCGAAGGCCCGCACGCGGCCGTCGCCGTCGCCCAGGGCGACCGCGAGGCCGCTGCGCTCCTCCCCGCTCGCGGGGCCCCCGGCGGCGGCCACCAGCCGCAGCGCCCCCCGCCGCACCTCGGGCCGCGGGTCGCTCATCCGGGCCGCGAAGGCGGGGCGCAGGTCGTCGCGGCGGGCGAGCGCCTGCGCCGCCCGGGAGGCGCGGCGCTCCACGGGGTCGCCTAGGGCCTCGATCAGCCGCGGGTCGGCGCCGGCCCCCACGCCCTCGAGCCTGGGGAGCAGCGCGGCCAGGCGCTCGACGTCGCCACCGCCGCCGGCCGGGGCCGACGGGAGGTCGAGCAACCAGGCCGCGACTTCAATCTGATTTTCCCGCGCGGCAAACGACA
>CAZPOZ010000207.1:0-5783 GCA_964588235.1 uncultured Planctomycetales bacterium | reverse complement strand
CGGCGAAGAGCGTGACCAGGAAGGCCACGACCTGGTGGCGGGTGAGGGCCGAGAGCCACATGCCCAGGGCCAGCAGCGCCGCCCCAAGGAACAGGGCCCCGAGGTAGCCGCCCCAGACGGGCCCCATGTCGAGATCGCCCAGGGAGGAGACGGTGAACAGGATCGGCAGCGTCGCCACGAGGCAGAAGGCGAGCAGCGTCCAGGCCGCGAGGAACTTGCCCACGACCAGGCTGCCCGAGCGCACGGGCAGCGTGCCCAGCACCTCGATCGTGCCGGCCCGGTACTCCTCGCTCCACAGCCGCATGGTGAGCGCGGGCACGACGACGGCGAAGGCCACCGGGATCACGTCGAACAGCGACTCCAGGCTCGCGCGGCGGATCAGCCAGAAGTCCACCAGCGAGGTGTTCTCGATGCCCTTGAAGAAGAAGTAGCCCACCGCCAGGGCGAAGCAGCCCGTGAGCAGGTAGGGGATGGGGCTCACCAGGTAGGTGCGCAGCTCCTTGCGGTACACGCATCCGACCGCGCTCATCGGCTCACCTCCCCGGCGGGCGCCGCCGGCACGTCCTCGGCCACGGTGGGGGCCGCGTGGGTCAGCGCCGCGAACACGTCCTCGAAGCGCGCCGTCTCGCGCGAGAGGTGCGAGAGCAGCAGGCCGCTGGCGAAGCAGCGCTCGGCCACGGCCTCGAGCAGGCCGGCCTCGGCCTCGCCCTCCACCACCAGCCGCAGCGACACGAGCCCCGGGTCGGCGGGTCCCGGCCGCGTGGCCACGTCACGCACGAAGGGCAGCGGCCTCAGGGCCCGGACGGCCGCCTCGGCGGCTCCGCGCACGGTGAGCAGCACCGCGCCCTCCTGGCCCGCCTGGGCGCGGATCTCGGCCACGCTGCCGTCGGCCACCAGGCGCCCGCGGTTGATGATCAGCGCGCGCTGGCAGACCGCCTCCACCTCGGGCAGGATGTGCGTGGACAGGATCACCGTGCGCTCCTGCCCCAACGAGCGGATCAGGTCGCGCATGTCCTGCTGCTGGTTCGGGTCGAGCCCCGTGGTGGGCTCGTCCAGGATCAGGACCGGGGGGCGGTGCAGCAGGGCCTGCGCCAGCCCCACGCGCTGCTTGTAGCCCTTGCTGAAGGTGCCGATCGTGCGCCGCTCCATGCCCTTGAGGCCGACGGCCTCGACGGCCTCGGCGATGGCGCGGGCGCGCTGCTCGCCGGCCAGCCCGTGCATCTCGGCGGCGAAGGCCAGGGCCTCGCCCACGCGCAGGTCGGTGTAGAGCGGGTTGCCCTCGGGCAGGTACCCGATGCGGCGCTGGCAGGCGACGGGGTCGTCCTGCACGTCGATGCCGTCGATGCGCGCCACGCCGCCCGACGGGGCCACGAAGCCGGTCAGGATGCGCATCGCCGTGGTCTTGCCGGCGCCGTTGGGCCCGAGCAGGCCCACGACCTGGCCCTGGGGGACCTGGAAGGTGATGCCGGCCAACGCGGTCACCGAGCCGTAGGCCTTGCGCAGGTCTGAGACGTCGATCATCGAGGGCACCTCCCTCCCGTGCGGGAGGATCGGATGGGAAGCGGGCATTTCATGCCCGCAAGGAGGGGTCGGTCAAGGGCCGAAGGGGGCGCCCGAGGCCGTGCGGGGCCCGCCAACAATCGTCGCAACCTGGGCGTAGGTTGTTCTTTTCCGGAGGGTTCGTCCATGGACCGCTGGCTGCTCGGCCTGGTCGCGGGAGTACTCGGGGGCGCCGGGGGCGCGCTGGCCCTGCGCCTGACCCTGCCCGAGGCCCGCGGCGCGGCCTCCCTGGAGTCGCCGGAGGCCGGCGGCGCGGCGCGGCTCGAGCGCCTCGAGCGGCTGCTGGCGGCGTTGGAGGCTCGCGGCCCGGCCCTCGAGGGCCGGCACCCCGACCCGGCCGCCGGGGCGGCGCAGGACGCCGCGCGCCTCCTGGCCACGGAGGGCGGCCAGGCGCTGCGCAAGGCCCTGCGCGAAGAGGTCGTGGCGGCGCTGGACACGCGCATCGAGGCGCTGGAGAAGGCGGGCAAGGCCGCCGCGGCCCCCGCGGCGGCGCCGGAGGGGGCGAAGAAGCGCCGCGTGGCGCTCGCCGAGGCGGCGCGCGAGCTGGCGCTCTCCTCGGACGAGGAGGCGGCGCTGCGGAAGATCTACGCCGACGCCGAGGAGAAGATGCTCAAGGTGGTGGCGGGCCCGGAGGGCGACGTCGAGGCCGTGCGCAAGGACCTCGAGGACGCCAAACGCGACCCCAAGCGCCGCGGGATCGTGATGATGAAGTACATGCCGAAGATGCTGCCGCGGATCGCCGACGTGATGCAGGTCGAGCTGGAGAAGCAGGCGGCGGTCGAGGAGACCCTGGGCGCCGACAAGGCCGCGCGCCTGGAGAGCGAGTTCAACGTGATCGAGGGCGACCCCCTGGGCGGCGGCGACGACGAGCTGCGCGTCGAGGCCCGACGCAGCAACCGCTGAGCCGCCGCGGCGCTCCACGAGGTCGACCGGCCGCTCTGCCGCTCCGTCGGCCGCGAGGCCGCTCTGCCGCTCAGTCGGCCGCAAGGCCGCCGGCGCTGGGCGAGATCGCCCGGCGGAGGGGGTCCTCGGGCGTGGGCACGGGCGGGGACGAGGCCCCCAGGATGCCGACGACCACCGCGTGCTCCCGATCCAGGCGGCAGGCCGTGACCGGGTCGGAGCGCTCGCCCACGTTGCCCACCGGGAACATCTCGATCAGCCCGTCGTCCTGGGCGCGGTTGAGGATCTCGCGCTTGAGCCGCGGATCGTCGGTGCCGCAGTTGTGCGGCCCCAGCACCTTGTTCACCAGGTAGCGCACGCCCACGAACGGCAGGCGCTGCTCGAGCTCATCGACCAGGCGGACGAAGGGCGCCCAGTCGTAGACGGAGAACTCCACCTCGGGGCCGTGGACGGGCGTGGGGTGCGGCGCGCGGCCCGGGCGGCCCCCCCGCGGGGAGCCGTCGCCCCATCCGCCCCGACCCGCAGGGGCGTAGCCGTCGCGCGGCTCGCCGCCGGCGCGGTCGCGCGCCTGCGCGGGGGTCGCCACGGCGCCCGCCAGCACCTCCTCCACCGTGAGGAAGACGTCGGCCTCGGCCCGCAGCTCATCGTCGGCCGTGGCGGCCGGGGAGACGACGGTCACCTCGCTGCCGTCGGCCCGGAGCGCCTGCACCAGGGGCAGCAGGGTGGCGTCGCCCGTGACCAGCAGGAAGGCCTCGGGTTCGTCGCCAGCGAACAGGGCCTGCAGGGCGTCCACCGCCAGCTGCACGTGCGACCGGTCCTCGCCGCGGGCGCTGGCGGGCACCAGCACCGGGGACAGGCGGGCAGCGGTCATGTCGCGGGCCGCGCCGCCCAGGTGCGACCAGTCGGCGTAGGCCCGGGCCAAGGTCACCCGGCCCAGCTGGCCGGCGTAGCGCACCAGCGCGCGGGCCACGTCGGCCGGCGCGTGGGCGCCCCAGGCTCCGGCGGCCGACGGCGCCGCCTCGGCCTCCGGGCCGGGGGAGGCCGACGCGGGCGTGGCGGCGGCCAGGAGGCCGGCGCGGAGGTTGGCGGCGTCCACGAGCAGGGCGACGTGGGCGGGTGCCGAAGGCATGCAGCGTCTCCAAGGAGCACCCCGCACGCCCGAGGGCGGGGCCGGCGGAGGTCACCGGCGCCGACCGGACGCGCGAGCATCACGAACGACGCCGAGGTTCTAGCGCACGGTCAGGACGCTGGCTACCCGCGCACGGGCCGTACGCGGCCTGCGCGCCGCTACGCTGGCGGCTGGAGGTGCCCCCTGCCGCCCGAGCCCCGAGGTCCGCTCGCCGGTCGCGTGGCGCTGGTGACGGGCGGCGCAGCGCGCGTGGGGCGCGCCGTGGTCGAGCGGCTCGCCGAGGCCGGCGCAGCGGTCGTGGTGCACGCGCACCGCTCCGCGCGCGAGGCGCGGGCGCTGGTGGCGCGGCTCGGCAGCCGGGGCCACGCGGCGCACGCGCTCGCCGCCGACCTCACCGACGTCGAGGCGTGTGCGCGCCTGGTGGCCGAGGCCGAGGCCTGGCAGGGACGGCTCGACCTGCTGGTGAACAACGCGGCGCGCTTCGAGCGGGCGCCGGTGGACGCGCTCGACCCGGGCGCGTTCGACCGGCTGATGGCGCTCAACGCGCGCCCGGTCTACGCCCTGTGCCTGGAAGCCGGGCGGCGGATGCGGGCGCGGGGGGGGGCGGTCGTGAACGTGGCCTGCACCTCGGGGCTGACCGCGTGGGGCGGCGCGATCCCTTACGCGGCCAGCAAGGCGGCGGTGCTGAGCCTGACGCAGGGCTTCGCCCGCGCGCTCGCGCCCCGGGTGCGGGTGAACGCCGTGGCCCCAGGGCCGGTGTTGGCCCCCGAGGGGCTGCCGGAGCCCGAGCGCGCGCGCATCGCGGCCACGACGCTCCTCGGCCGCTGGGGCACCCCGGCGGACGTGGCCGAAGCCGTGCTGCTCCTGTCGACCTCGCCCTGGCTCACGGGCGTGGTGCTGCCCGTGGACGGCGGGCGCAGCGCACGGTGACGCGGGCGTGACGCTCGCCCCCCCCGTTCGCGGCGGAAGCCAGCCCCGGATGCTTGCTCACGTCACGAGGTTCCCGTAGCGTCCCCGCTGCAGGGTCGCGCCGCGCGTTGGGCTCGGACGGACCCGCATCGAAGGTCCGGGCTCCGGTCGCCGACCGGGCCCTTGGAGGGTTCCCGTGCGCACGATCAAGCTCGCTCTGGCCCTGGGTCTGGGCCTGGTGGCCTCCTCGCTGGCCGCCTGCCGCGGCGGCTGCAACACCGGTTGCAACCCCTGCCAGAAGCAGTGCAACCCCTGCTGCGAGCAGCCCTGCCCGCAGCCCTGCGCGCAGCCCTGCCCGAAGCCCTGCGGCTGCTGAGCCGGGACCCGCGGCTGCTTCCTGACGCCCGGCCCGCGCCCGCCGCGGGCCGGGCGCCTTCGTCTCCGGCCCGCGGTGCTCAGCCCGGGAGGGGCGGCGCCGCCGGATCGCCCGACTCGGCGTAGCCCCCCACCCGGTAGACGTGCTCGCGGTAGGTGTGCACGTCGATCAACGAGAGCGTCTGCACCGCCCGCAGCGTCACCAGCGTCTCCGTGAGCCGCGCCGGGTGCCGGAGCGCCTCGGCCAGCCGGGCCTCCCCCAGCGCGCGCGACGCCTCCGGCCGGTGCGACGCCAGCACGTCCAGCGCGCGCCCCACCCCCGCCTCGTCGTGGGCCGCGGCGCGCCAGGCGCGACGACGGTCCTCCCGCCCCCCGCGGCCGTGCTCGCACCACCAGGCCCGGAAGCGCCGCCAGCGGCGCCAGCGTCGCAGCGGGCAGACCGCCGGCAGCGCCGACCCCGGCGAGGCGCCGAGCCGCTCGGCGCACAGGGCCTCGGCCGAGAGCAGGCTGCGCACCCCGTCCAGGTCGGCCCGGTAGGCCAGCGCGAGCGCCCGCGCGTGCTCGGGGGTGAACGCCTCGGAGGAGGCGCCGAGCCGGGCGCTCACGCGCGCGACCAGGCCCCCCTCCACCAGCCCGCGCAGGCGGGCCAGGTCGGCCGCCGCCTCCTCGCGCTCCCGCGCGACCTCCACGGCCAGGGCGGACCGCCCCCCGAGGAAGGCGAGGTCGGCGAGCACGGGCACCGGCCCCGGCGACGCCGTCCCTCCGGAGCAGGCGAGCCCCAGGTACTCGACGTCCACGCGCGCCCGCTGGCGCAGGAGGGCGTCGGCGAGCGGGCCCCGTACGCGATCGATCTTGCGCAGGGCCGTGGCGAAGTCGGCCTGCGCGGCCTCCTCGGCCGCAGCCCGGAGCG
>CAZPOZ010000206.1:0-5793 GCA_964588235.1 uncultured Planctomycetales bacterium | reverse complement strand
CCCATGGCCAGGAAGCCGATCGAGAGCGAGATGCGGCTGCCGTAGATCAGGCGCGAAAGCAGGTCGCGCCCGTTGGGGTCGGTGCCCAGCAGGTAGGTCTCGGTGCGGTAGAGCAGCGTGCGCCCCCCCACCTCGCCCCGCTCGACCGTCTCGGCGCGGCGCGACCAGCCCCGCCGGGGCTCGCCCAGGTCGTCCAGCCGGAGCACGTTGCTGCCGGTGGCCCGGGAGCCGCGGTCCAGGATCAACCGATCGCCCTCGAGCGAGTAGCCCAGGCAGTAGCGCTCGTTGCGCTTGCCGGCCCCCAGCACGGTCACGGTCGTCCCGGGCGGCAGGCTCTGCACCACGATCGTGTCCGTGAGGGGGGCGTCGTCGGGCCCGAAGGGCGCGAGCACCGGCGCCAGGAAGGCCACCAGGTAGAGCAGCGCCAGCAGCAGCAGCCCTGCCGTGCCCGCGCCGCGCTTCTTGAACGCGCGCCAGGCCAGCCCCCAGGTGCTCATGCCCTCCTTGGGGCGGGGGAACAAGCGCTCCCGCAGGTTCCGGTGGCTCGCCAGCACGAGCAGCACGGGCCACAGCACCAGCGTGGCCAACGCCGCCAGGTTCTCGAAGGTCGGCTCGCCGGCCAGCACGCGGATCCGGTCGGCGCGGCCGACGACCACCAGCAACCACGCCCCCAGGAAGAGGAGCGGCCTCCAAGCGCCGCCGGCCCCGCGCCGCAGGTGCCCCAGGCCGGGCACCAGCGACTCGGCGAGCCGAACCGCGGGGGCGTGGGCGCTGCCCGTCACTCGAGCCTCACGCGGGGATCGACCAGCGCGTAGAGCAGGTCGGCCACGAGGCTGCCCACGACGACCATGATCGTGGCGATCAGGGTGATGCCCGTGACCACGAACACGTCCCGCCCGGCGATGGCCGCGATGGCCTCCCGCCCCATCCCGGGCCACGAGAAGACCTGCTCGGTGATCACCGAGCCCGAGACCAGGAAGGGCAGCGAGAGCCCCAGCAGGGTGATCGTGGGCAGGAGCGCGTTGCGCAGCGCGTGCCTCCAGATCACGCTGCGCTCCGGCAGGCCCTTGGCCCGCGCCGTGCGCACGTAGTCCTGGCCCAGGACCTCGAGCATCGCGCTGCGCTGGTAGCGCGCCGTGGAGGCCGCGCCGCCGACGCCCAGCACGAAGGTGGGCAGCACGAGGTGCCGCAGCAGGTCGAGCAGCCCGCCGCCCTGCACGCTGGTCATATCCGCGAGGGGCAGCACGTCGAAGCGGATGGCCAGCAGCAGCTGGAGCATGACGGCCAGCCAGAACACGGGCATCGAGTAGATGAACAGCGACGTGAGCGTGAGCCCGTGGTCGAGCCACCCGCCGCGGCGCACGGCGCTGAGCACGCCCAGCAGCACGCCCACGCCGAACTGCACGACCAGGGCCGCGCTGGCCAGGATCAGCGTGTTGAGCAGCGGGCCCTTCAGGTGCTCCACCACGTCGCGCTTGAGCAGCACGCTGCGCCCGAGGTCGAAGGTCGGGCCCGGCTCCCGGAGCGGCGTCTCCGGCACGGAGAGCCCCACGGGGCTGCTCGTGGCCTCGTCGGCGAAGGTGTAGGCGTCGGCGGGCAGGGTCACGGGGCCATAGCGCCCCTCGCCCGAGGGGGGCAGGCTGGCCTCCCCCCCCGAGGCCCGCGCCAGCACCACCTCGGCCGGCGGCCCGGCCCGGGAGGGCCGGGCGCGGACCGTGCCCCCCTCCACGCGCACGGTGAGCCCCTGGGTGTCCAGCGTCACGGGGGCCGTGCCGACGGTCAGGAAGCGCAGCCCGATGCGGTAGCGGCCGGGTCGGATGGGGCTCGGCCCCAGCGCGCCCTCGGGGCCCGGCTCGAGGGTCACGGCCTGAGCGCCGTCCTCGGCCGCGCTGCGCTTGGTGGGCACGAGCGTGAGCGTGCGGGGCGGCTCCTGCACCCGGGCCGTCACGCGGTTCACGCCCCCGTCGGCCCGCACCTCGAAGGCCAGCCCGCCCCCCTCGCTGGTCAGCACCTCCGGGTCCTTCCAGAACATCTTGCGCAGGTGCAGGAAGTAGCGCGCGACCACCGGCCGGTCGTAGCCCCACTGCGCGCGCAGCTGCTCGAGGTCCTCCTCGGTGACCTTGGGGCTCTCCTTGGAGGTGAAGGGGTCGCCCGGGGCCAGGTTCACGGCCAGGAACGTCAACGTGTAGACGCCCCAGACGATGAACAGCCCCCCGAGGAGGCGGCGGACGACGTAGGCCAGCACGAGGGTCAGGCTCCGGGGCGGCGGCTCACTTGAAGCGCTGCTCGGCCGCCGGCACCCACCACTCGTGCAGGTTGAAGGTCGGCCGGGGGGCCGTGGCGCGCACGTTGCGGAAGCGCTTGTGAACCCCCACCAGCCCCTTGGGCTCGTAGAGCGGCGAGTAGGGCTGCTCGGCGGCCATGATCGTCTGCAGCTCGTCCCAGAGCGGCTTGGCGGCCTTGAAGTCGCTCATCACGCGAGCCTGGTCGATGATCGCGTCCACGCGGGCGTTGGCGTAGCCGGGGTAGTTGAACCCGCCCACCGCGCTGCTCGAGTGGAAGGTGGGCTTGCCGTCCACCTTCGTGGCCACGTACATGCCGCCCACGTAGGCGTCGAAGTTGTGCTGCTTGAGCTGCTGGCTCATCTGGTTGAAGTCCTGCAGGCGGATGTCCACCTGCGCGCCGACGTCCTTCAGGCTCGCCTGCACGTACTCGCAGATCTTCTTGCGCACGTCGTTGCCCTGGTTCGTGACGAGGACGAAGGCCAGCGGCTTGCCCCCCTTGCGGCGCACGCCGCCCTCGCCCCGCGTCCAGCCCGCCTCCTCCAGCAGGGCCTCGGCCGCGTCGGGGTCGTACTCGAGCGGGGCCAGGCCCTGGTGGGAGGCCCACATCGAGGAGATGATCACCGTGCCGGCGGGGCGGGCGTAGCCGTAGAGCACCGACTCGACGATGTTCTCGCGGTCGATCGCGAGGCTCAGGGCGCGGCGCACGCGCAGGTCGTCGAAGGGCGCCCGGGTGCAGTTCCAGCCGATCCAGCCGATGGCGCGGTTGACGTAGGTGTAGAGCAGCACGTCGCCGTCGTCGAGCACGCGCTGCGCGTCCTTGGGCAGCACCGACTGCATGTAGTCCACGTCGCCCGAGAGCAGCGCGTTGAGGTTCGTCTCCATGTTCCCCTGCACGCGGAACACGACCCGCGACAGGTACGGCTTGCTGCCGTCGCCGTAGCGCGGGTTGGGCACGAAGGCGATCTCCTGGTTGGCCACGTAGCGCTCGAGCAGCCAGGGGCCGCCCGACACGCGCGCCTGGGCCTCCCAGGTGCCGAAGCCCTGCCACTGGTCGAAGGGCACCTTGCCGAAGACGTGCCGCGGCAGGATCGTCACGTCGTTGACGTCCATCAGCTGGTAGGGGTAGGCCGCCGAGTAGCGCACGGTGAACTCGCGCGGGGAGTGCACCTCCACGTCGGTGATGAAGTCCACGATCGACCGGCTCACCCAGGCCACCTTGTCGTCCCGCGCCGCCTGCCAGGAGAAGCGCACGTCCTCGGAGGTCAGCGGCGCCCCGTCGCTCCAGGTGATCTCCCGCAGGCGGAAGCGCAGGGAGAGGCCGTCGGCCCCGGGCGTGGGCAGGGCCTCGACGAGGTGGGGCACGAAGGTGGGCGGCCCGGCGTAGTAGTCGGGCTGCTCCTCCATCAGGCGCGGGAAGATCAGCTCCTGCACGTCGTGGGCCTCGGCCGACGAGGAGATGTAGGGGTTGAAGCCGTCGATGTCGGAGAGCAGGGTGAGCACCGCCGTGTCGCCCTTGACGGGCGTCGCCCCGGGCGGATCGCGGCGCCAGGCCTCGGTGGGCGTCTCGGGCCGGTTGCGCACCTCCCGCGGGTGGGCCGGCCGGGCGTCGGGGCCCGAGCCCTCCTCGGCCGAGCCGGCGGGCGGGAGCAGGAGCAGGGCGGCGAGCGCGGCGACGGCCGCGGGCTGGCGGGCGCGCATGGCGGGGCTCCACGGGGTCAGGCGACGGGTCCGCGCCAAGGTACGGGGAGCGGCCGGCCCCGCCCACCACGAACGACCCTCCGGGGGGCGACCCGCCGCGCGCGCTGCGCCCGGGGGCCGCCGGGCGGTAGCATCCAACGCCCATGCTCCTCGGAGTCGCCACCTCCCTGCTGCTCGTGGGCCTGCTGGCCGCCGTCGCCCTGGGCCTGCTGCTCTGGCTGTTCCTGCGGGGGCTCACCGCCCAGCGCCTCCTGGCCTGGGAGGTCGATCGCCTGCGGCGCGAGCAGGAGCAGTCCGGCCGGGCCCTCGCGGCCGGCCTGCGCGAGGTGATGGGCCGCGGCGAGGCCCTCGAGGCGCAGCTGCCGCGCCTGGGCGCGCTCGAGCCCAAGCTGGGGCAGGTGGCGGCCGACGCCCGGGCCCTGCTGGGCCGGCTCTCGGAGTTCGAAGGCGCGCTCGCGCGCCACGAGGGCCGCCTGAGCGCCCAGGAGGGCGACGCCTCGCGGGGAACGGAAGAGCGCCTGGCCTTGCTGGGGCAGGTGGGCTCGCTCGAGCAGCGGCTCTCGGCGCTGAGCGACGCCCTCTCCGGGCTCGAGGGCGGTCTGGCGGAGCGGGTCCGGGCGCTGGCGCAGCGCGTGGAGGATCTCTCCCGGCGGCCGGGGGGGGCGCCGCCGCCGGGTGCGCCCGCCGTCTCGACGGGGCCGTCCGCGCCGACCGGGGCCCGCTCGCCGGTCGCGGACCGCGCGCCCACGCCCCACTTCGTGCTGCCGCCGGTGGCCCTCGTCTCGGCCCGGCCCGCCGTCGGCGCGCAGGCGCCGGAGCCCGGGCGCGGGGCTCCCGGGCGCCCGGGGGTGCCCTGGCCGCTCCGGCTGGCGCTGGCGGGCATCCTGGGGGTGCTGGCCCTGGCCACCGTCGGGGCGGTGGCCTGGTTCGCCACCTGAGCGCCGAGCCCTCGCACCGACCGGAGCCGCCATGCCGCACTCGCTCGACCGCCTGCTCGAGTTCTCCCCGCAGGGACCGGTCACCAAGAAGGTGGTCGAGACCGACCGCACGATCGTCACGCTGGTCTGCCTCAAGGCGGGGCAGGCGCTGGCGCCGTTCACGCACCGGCGGCGCGAGGCGATCGTGCACGTGCTCCGGGGCGCCGTGCGGATCACGCCGGGCGCAGGGCCCGCCGAGGTGCGCCAGGGCGAGCTGGCCTTCTACGACGGCTCCGCCCCCGCGGGCCCGAGCAACCCGGGCCCGGCCGACGCCGCCTTCGTGGTGACCCTGGTGCGCAAGCGCGGCGACTGAGCGCCCCCCGCCCGGCGCGTCGCACGGTCCCGCCGCGGAGCTGCGACGCGCGGCGTCATCCGCCGGCGGCGTCGCCGCGGCCCGGCTTGGTCATCTCCAGCAGGTCGAGCGCGGCCGCGAGCTGCGCGGGAGGCAGCAGCTGACGCTCCTCGCACAGCTGCCGGATCGTGCGGCCGCCCTCGTAGGCCTCCTTGGCCAGCTTGGCGGCCGCGTCGTAGCCGATCGCCGGCGCCAGCGCCGTGGCCAGCATCAGGCTCTGCTCGACCTGCGCCGCCACGCGAGCCCGGTCCACCTCCAGGCCTTCGACGCAGCGGTGGTGGAAGCCCTGGACCGCCCCGGCCAGCACCTGGACGGCGTCGAGCAGCACGTCGGCGATCAGGGGCAGCGTCACGTTGAGCTCGAAGCTGCCCGCCGCGCCGGCCGCCGTCACGGTGGTGACCGCGCCCTGCACCAGCAGGCAGGCCATCAGCAGGCTCTCGCTCTGCACCGGGTTCACCTTGCCCGGCATGATCGAGGAGCC
>CAZPOZ010000205.1:0-5797 GCA_964588235.1 uncultured Planctomycetales bacterium | reverse complement strand
CTGTGCCTGGGCGGCGGCGCCTACGTGGCGCTCTCGTTCCGCGAGTTCCTGGGGGGACGCTACGACTTCGCGCAGGGCGTGGTGCGCATGATCGGCATCGGCCGCTCCTCCTCGGACGCGAACTCCTTCGGCGCGACGGTCACCTTCCTGCTGCCGCTGATCGTCTGGGCGGGCGTGGTCGCTCGCGCCTGGCTCGTGCGCCTGTGCGCGCTGCTCTACGCGGCCCTGGCGACCATGTGCGTGTTCCTCACCTCGAGCCGCTCGGCGCTCGTGCTGCTGGCCCTCAACGTCGTCTTCGTCTTCGTCGTGCTCCCGCGGGGAGCGCCGCGCTGGATCGCGGCGGCCTTCGTGGCCCTGCTCGTGGGCGTGATGGCCGGGGGGCTGAGCGAGGAGCAGGTCAAGCGCATCTCGAGCCTGGTCGCCTCCGACACCTACGAGAAGGAGTCGAGCACCCTGGGCCGCATCGAGGGCTACAAGGTGGCCTTCCGCATCTTCCGCGAGGAGCCGCTGCTGGGGGTCGGCCCCGGCAACTGGGCCGCCTACCGCACGCGCAAGATCGACGGCGACCCGCTGGAGCCCCACAACCTGCTCGGCCAGACGATCGCCACGCGCGGCGCCGTGGGGTTGCTCACCTTCGCGGGCTACCTGGGGGCCAGCCTGCTGCTGCTCGCCCGGGCTGCCCGCCGCGGCTGGCGCGCCCCGGGCGCCTGGGAGCGCGCGGTGGCCTCGCTGGCGGCCACGGGCGCCTTCGTGCTGCTGCTGCTGCTCGTCTCCGGCCTGGGCGCCCACAACCTCGAGCGGCCCAACTGGGTCTGGATGCCGGCCCTCGTGGTCGCCGCCGTGGGCGCCCGGCCCGAGTCGGTGCTGGACGAGCCCGCGCCGCCCGCCGGGGAGGAGGCGGCATGAGCAGACCCGTCCCGCTCAACGCGCTCTCCGTGGACGTGGAGGACTGGTTCCAGGTCTCGGCCTTCGAGGGCGTGATCGACCGCGCCTCCTGGGACGGGCTCGAGTGCCGCGTGGCCCGCAACGTGGACCTGCTGCTCGACCTCTTCGCCCGGCGGGGCGTGCGGGGCACCTTCTTCACGCTGGGCTGGATCGCCGACCGCCACCCCGCCGTGGTGGCCCGCATCGCCGCCGCCGGCCACGAGATCGCCTCCCACGGCTGGGAGCACCGGCTCGTCTCGGGCCTGACGCCCGAGGCCTTCGCCGACGACCTGGCGCGCACCGCGGCGGCCCTGGCCCGCGCGGCCCCCGGCTGCCGCGTGGCGGGCTTCCGCGCGCCCTCCTTCTCGTTCACGCGCGCCACCGCCTGGGCCTACGACGCGCTGGCGGCGCAGGGCTACGCCTACTCGAGCAGCGTGTTCCCCGTGCGGCACGACCGCTACGGCATCCCCGACTTCCCGCGCGGGCCCGTGCGCCTGCGCGAGCGCGCCGGCCGGTCGCTGTGGGAGTTCCCCATGACGACCTGGCGGCTGCTGGGGCGCAACGTGCCCGTGTCGGGGGGCGGCTGGCTGCGCGCGCTGCCGCCGGCGGTCGTGCAGCATGGCCTCCGCGCGGTCAACGCCGAGGGCCTGCCGGCGATGCTCTACCTGCACCCCTGGGAGGTCGATCCGGGCCAGCCCCGGGTGCGCGCGGCGCCGCTCCGGGCCCGGCTGCGCCACTACCTGAACCTCGAGCGCACGCTCCCGCGCCTGGACGCGCTGCTGCGGCGCTTC
The DNA here is from genome assembly GCA_964588235.1 of uncultured Planctomycetales bacterium. Lineage (GTDB taxonomy): Bacteria > Planctomycetota > PLA2 > PLA2 > JAEUHO01 > CAZPOZ01. Next base: position 4,082 of record CAZPOZ010000205.1, on the reverse strand, counting down.
CCCTGGGCGCCCGTGGGCGAGGTGCTGGCCACGCTGCCGCCGGGAGCCGCGCGCCCGGCGCCGGCCTGGACGCGCCCGTGAGCCGCGGCGCCGTCCCGCCGGGGGAGGAGCGCGCGCTGCGCGTGCTGCACCTGCGCAACGCCGACCTGCTCGGGGGGCCCGAGCGGCTGCTGCTCGACCAGGTGGAGCGGGCGCGCGGGCGGGACGACGCGCGCCTGACGCTGGTCTCCTTCGGCCGCGAGGGCGCCCCGCACCCGCTGCTGGACGAGGCGCGACGGCGGGGCCTGGACGCGCGACTGGTGGCGCAGCGCGGCTCCTACGACCCGCGCCTGGGCCGCCGCGTGCGGGCGCTGCTCCACGAGGTCGCCCCCGACGTGGTCGTGGGCCACGACTACAAGGCGAACCTGCTGCTGCGGCGCGCGGCGCGGCTCCACGGGGTCCCCTGGGTGGCGGTGGTCCACGGGTACACGGCGGAGAACCTGAAGGTCCGCCTGTTCGAGCGCTGGGACCGCCGTGCCCTCCGGCACGCGGCGGCCGTGGTGGTGGTCTCCGAGGCCGGCGCGCTCACCGCCCGGGCGGCGGGCGTGGCTCCGGAGCGCGTGCACCTGGTGCCCAACGGCATCGACGCCGACGCGGTGCGCCGCGCCGCCGCTGCGGGGCGCGCGACCCTGCGTGCACGGCTCGGCGCCTCGCCCGACGAGCGCCTGGTCCTGGCCCTGGGCCGCCTCTCGCCCGAGAAGGGCCAGCGCACGCTGCTCCAGGCCTGGGCGCGGCTCGCGCCGCCGCATGCGCGCCTGGTCCTCGTCGGAGAGGGGGCCGACCGGCCGGCGCTCGAGGCGCTGGCCGCCGGCGCGCCCGCGGTGACCTTCGCGGGCTGGCGCGGCGACCCGCACGCCTGCCTGGGCGCGGCCGACCTGCTCGTGCTGCCCTCCCTGCGCGAGGGGCTGCCGCTGGCCCTGCTGGAGGCCATGGCCGTCGGGCTGCCGATCGTGGCCAGCGCCGTGGGCGGCGTGCCCGACGCCCTGGACGGAGGGAGGGCGGGCGTGCTCGTGCCCCCCGGCGACGCGGCCGCGCTCGCCGCGGCCCTGGCCCGGCTGCTCGACGACCCGGGCCGGGCCGCCACGCTAGGGGCGGCGGCCCGGGACCGCGTGCTCGAGCGCTACGGGGCGGCGGCGCAGGCCGAGCGGCTGCTCGCGGTCTACCGCGCGGCCACCGGCAGCTGCAGCTCGGAGAAGCGCTCCGCCGCCGGGACCCGCGGGCTGTTGTAGGCCAGCAGGCGCAGGGGCCCGGCAAGCGTCAGCCCTTCCCGCGCCGCGCGCGCCTCCAGCAGCGCGCGCGCCCGGGCCAGCTCGGTGGGTGACCGCTCCCCGCGCAGCCCGAGGCTGAGCACGGAGCGGGCCGGCACGTCGAGCACGGCCACGCGGCCCTCGGCGCCCGCCGCCCCCTGGGTGGGGCGCTCGTAGAGGAAGGCCATGTCCAGGGCCTCGAGCCCGGCGTCGAGGGTCATCTCCACGGGCGCGGTCATGCGCACCTCGTTCCGCTGGATGTGGCCGAAGAGCGTCCAGAAGGAGCCGCCGCCGGCCGCGCGGGCGGCGCGGTAGGCGGGGTACTCCTTGCGCACCACGCGCCCCACGGGCCCCGGCCCCGGGAAGCCCTCGGGCAGCGGCGCCTCGAGCCGCGGGCGGAAGGCCTCGTCGGCGAGCACGCGGTCGAAGGCGCGGCGCAGCTCCCAGGCACGGTCCGCGTCCGACGCCCGCGGCTGGAGGGCCGCCTCGAAGGGAGCGACGTGCAGCTCCGGGACAGCGCCGCGGGCGAGCAGCCCGGCGGCGGCGGCCGCGTAGATGCGCGCGCACGCCGCAGGGTCGCCGGCATTGAAGGCGGGCGCCCCCCGGGCGATCGCCTCGCGCAGCTCCGCTCCAGCCGCGGGGGGCTCGGCCGGCGCGGGCGCCGGCGTCGGCCCGGCCTCGGGGGGCAGCAGCACGCGGTCCACGACGTGGATCACGCCGTTGCTGCACGCCACGTCGGCCGCGATCACGCGCGCCCCGCCCACCGTCAGCCCGAAGGTCAGCGCCGGGCCCGCCAGGGACGGGGCCGAGGCGCGCGGGAGCAGGTCCTGCCCCGTCACGCGGCCGGCGACGACGTGGTAGGCGAGCACGCGCCCCAGGCGCTCCCGCTGCTCCGGCTCGAGCAGCCCGGCCAACGCGTGCGGGGGGAGGGCGGCGAAGGCCTCGTCGGTGGGAGCGAACAAGGTGAACGGGCCGGCGCCCCGGAGGGCCTGCTCGAGGCCGGCCGCCTTCACCGCCGCCAGCAGGGACCGGAAGGTCCCGGCGGCCTCGGCGGTCTCTACGAGGTCGAGCGGGGGGGCGCCCGGGTCGGCGGCGGCGGGCCGGGCGGGGGTGAGCGCCAGGAGGGGTAGGAGCAAGGCGGGGAGCAGCCCGGGGCGCAGGGCCCGGGCGGGGCGCAGCGGCGGGAGGACGACGGCGGCGTTGGGAGGGGTTCGCATGCCCGGGACGCTAGCCGGGGTCCGGGGTGTGTATAGATTTTTTCTTATACAATCTGCGCGCCGCGCCGGGCCCCTCAGCGTCCCCCGGCCACGAGGAGGCGGAAGCGGGGCAGGCTCAGGTCGGAGCCGATGCACACGCGGGGCAGCGCCAGCAGGTCGTCGCCGGGCCCGGCCAGCCCCTGCGAGGTGGACAGGGCGAAGGGCAGCCCGCAGGCGGCCACGGCCGCCCGGGCCCGGTCGTCGAAGTCGCAGGCGCGCCCGTTGGGGTAGGCGAACACGCGCGGCGCCCGGCCGACCTCGCGCTCCACGCGTTCGTGCGAGTCCCGCACCTCGCGGCGCACGTCGTCGTCGCTCTGGTGGCGCAGGATCTCGTGGCGGGTCGTGTGCCCTCCGAAGCGGACCAGGCCCGTCGCGCTCAGCGCGCGCACGTCGTCCCAGCCCAGCAGGCGGAACGGCCCCGGGTCGTCGGGGTCCGTCGGATCGAGCGCCGCCACGAGGCCGTCGAGCGCGGCGTCCTTCGCGGCGGCCGGCAGGGCCTTGAGCCGGTGGACGGCGGCGGCGTAGGCGGCGGCGCGCGCGGCCTCGTCCGCGAGCGCGAGCACGGGGAGGCCCAGCGCGCTCAGGTCCACCCGGGGGGCGCGCGCCCGCGCGAAGGCCAGGAACAGCCGGTCGGGCCACAGCGTGGACCCCGTGCCCAGGAGGCCGGTCACGACGAACACGGTCGCGGGCAGCCCCAGCCGCTCGAGGATCGGGAAGGCGACCGTGCGGTTGTTCAGGTAGCCGTCGTCGAAGGTCAGGGCCGCGCTGCGGGCGGGCAGCGTGCCCTCCACCAGGCGCGTGAGCGCCTCCTCCAGGGGCAGGACGCGCCAGCGGCGGGCGACGTGCTCGAGCTGCGCCCGGAAGGCGGCCTCGGAGGTCAGGTGCCAGCAGGGCACGCGGGGCGGCTCGGGCTCCACGCCGTGGTACATGAGGATCGGCAGGCGTCGGCGGTGGCGCCAGGCCAGCAGCGCGTCCACACGCGCGACGGCCGCGGCGCGGACGAGGCCCGAGGCGAGCCGGGCGGTGGGCCTCACGGCGCCTCCCCGTGCGCGCCCCGCGCCACGCGCTCCCAGACGGCGAGCTGCCGCGGCGCGATCACGTCCCACTCGTAGCGCGCCAGCACCCGGGCGCGCCCGCGGGCCGCGCGGGCCGCCGAGGCCGCCGGATCCTCCAGCGCCGACGCCACCGCCGCGGCCCGGGCCGGGGCGCCGTCGGCCAGCACGATCCCGTCGCCGAGCTCCAGGCCCTCGGCCCCCACCGTCGTGGAGACGACGGGACGGCCCAGGGCCAGCGCCTCGGGGATCTTCAGCCGCGAGCCGCCGCCGATCCGCGGCGGCACGACGGCGACGCCGGCGCGGGCCACGTACGGGCGCACGTCGGGCACCGAGCCGAAGAGCTCGGCGCCGGGCACGGCCCGCACGCGCGCCTCGTGCCAGCCCGGCGGCTGCCGGCCCACGACGTCGAAGCGCGCCGACGGCCTCCGGGCCCGCACGAGCGGGTGGACCTGCTCCAGGTACCAGAGCACGCCGTCCTGGTTGGG
>CAZPOZ010000204.1:0-5880 GCA_964588235.1 uncultured Planctomycetales bacterium | reverse complement strand
GCTCGGCCTGGGCCACGGCGAGCAGGACCTCCGCCAGGCGGTCGTCGCCCGGGTGCGCCGCCCAGGCGGCCCGGAGCGCGGTGGTGGCTTCCTCCCGCGGCGACCCGGGGTCGTCGGCGGGCAGGGCGAGCAGCACGCGCGCACGGTCGATGGCCAGCGCCGGATCGCCGCTCCCCTCGGGCAGGGCGCCGGCCTCGCGCAGCAGGGCGGCTGCCCCGGGGCGGTCCCCCCGGTGCTCCCTGAGCCGCGCCCGCGCACGCAGGAGGGCGACGGCGCCGGCCCCCTCGAGCCCCCGCCCGGCCCCCCGCTCGGCCCAGAGCCCGGCCAGGAGGCGTTCGAGCTCCTCCGACTGGCCGGCGTAGCGCGCGGCGGCCACCGCGTCGTCCAGCAGCGCCGCGTCCGAGGGGGTCGCGGCCAGCAGCGCGGCGTAGTGCACCAGCGCCTTGGCCGGCTCCCGGGCGGCGGCGAAGGCCGCCGCGGCCCCGCGTCGATCGCCCAGCCGCTCGTAGAGGCCCGCCGACTCGGCGAAGCGCCCGAGGTCGTAGAGCAGCCTCGCCCGGCACGCATGCGCCCAGCGCTGCGCGGCGCTGGGCGGCTCGTCCCAGGGCACCTGGGCCCAGGCCTTGACCGCCTCGTCGGCGTCGCCGGACAGGGCCCGTGCCTCGCCCGTCACGAGCAGGCGCCGCTCGTCCAGCCCCGACAGGCCCTGCGCGCGAGCCGCGGCGTCCAGGGCGTCTTCCAGGTAGGGGCCGACCCGCCCGCCGGCGCCCTCGGCCAGCGTGGCGCGCGCGTGCGCCACGAGCGCCTCGGCGTAGAGCAGCGCGTCCTCGGGAAGCCCGTCTCGGGCCAGGGCCTCGAGCGGATCGAGCGCCTCCAACGGGCGGCCCAGGCGCAGCAGCGCCGCGCCCAGCCCGCGCCGCAGCGGGTCCAGGCGGCTGCGGGGCGCCGGCGGCTCGAGCGCGCCGGCCTCGCGCAGCAGGGCCTCGAAGGCCTCGCGGGCCTCCTCGGCGCGGCCCTCCGCCAGCGCCGCCTGCGCGCGCGCCAAGGCCGCGGCCTCGTCCTCGGCCCGGGCAGGGCTCCCCGTCGCGAGCAGCAGCGCCAGCAGCCCGAGGGCCGCCGGGCGGAGCCTCGCAGGCCTCCGTGCGCTCATGGCCGGCCCTCCCCGCCCGCCCCGCCCGACGGCGGGGCCGCCGCCAGCAGCGCGGCCACGTCGGCCGCGCGCTGCTCGGCGGTCCCGCCCGTGCGAGGCCGGAGATCCTCGCCCGCCAGGCGGGCCAGCGCCTCGGCCAGCACGCGCCGCTCGACCTCGTCGCCGGTGGCGAGGTAGCGCGCCGCCAGCGCCGGCAGCGCGTCGAGCCTGCCGGCCACGACCAGGGCGGCCGCCAGGGCCTCCGTGGGGGGCGTCCCCCGCGCCAGCTCGGCCAGCAGGGCGGCGGGCTCGGCGCGCGCCTGCTCGACCAGCCCCGCCTCGGCGCGCATGGCGAAGGAGCGCTCGGGCCGCGCCGCCTTCCACAGCAGGAACGCCACGCGCTCGCCCGTGCTCAGGCCCTCGAGCAGCCCCTGCTCGTCCAGCACGTGCAGCCACCGCGGGTCGCGCTCGCGGGGGATGCGCGCGGCGTGCGCCTCGAGGGCGCGCCGCTCCTCGGGGTCGAGCACCAGCAGCCGGCGCTCGGCCGCCGCCGAGGCCGCGGCGTCGGTGGAGAGCAGCGCCCCCACCAGCAGGCCCACGCGCTCGGCCGGCGCCGGCGGGCGCGGGTCGGCCACGACGACGGGCACGGGGCTGCTGCACGCGGCGGGCGTCAGCAGCAGGCCGAGCAGGGCCAGGGCGCGCTCGCCGCGGCTCACGGCGGCCCCCCGAAGGTGAAGGCGGCGCGCGCCACCAGCCGCGCCCGGTAGAGCACCAGCGGCCCGTCCACGAGGCTCTCGGGCACCAGGGCGTCGCTGGGCGTGAGGCGGTAGACGAGCCAGGCCTCGCCGCCCCCGCGGGCCAGGGCGGGCAGGTCCACGAAGCCGGGCCAGTCCTTGCTCAGGCTCGAGACCCGCGCCAGCGGCGGGATCTGCGTGTCGGTCAGGCCCGTGCCGCGGTAGTTCTTGCGGAACTTGGCGGTCTGGGCCTGCGCCTGCTGGTTCGGGTCCAGGGGGTCGAGCACGACGCGGCCCTCCGCGTCCCAGGCCTTCACGTAGACGTCGAGCGAGCGGTGGCGCGCGTCGGTGGGCAGGTAGTGCCCGGCGCCGGCGTTCGTGACCCACGGCGTGATGCGCCAGCCTCCGTCGGGGCGCCGCGTCACCTCCACCTCCAGCAGCGGCGCCTTGCGCAGCTGCTCGAGGTCGTGTCCGCCCGGCCAGGTGTGGCGCCGCCCCTTGCGCACGGGCCCTCCGGCCACCAGCGGGCGCTCCACCTCGGGCATGTGGCAGGTCAGGCAGTCGGCCGCGGGGCGCTGGCGCGGCTCGCGGGCGTCGGGGGCGTAGGGGCCCGCGAGCCACTCGTTGCCCGTGTCGTGCTGGTTGTGGCAGCCGAAGCACATCTTCACCGGGTCCCGCTGCGCCGGGTCGTGGACGGGGCTGCACGCCCCCCTCAGGCCCCCGTGCGGGCCGGCCACGCCGCCCTCCGTGGCGTGGCAGGAGAGGCAGGAGACGGCGTCCTCCCGGCGGTCCACGCGGGCGATGGGCGTCTCGAAGCCCACCTCCCGCAGCGGCACGGGCGCGTGGCAGCGGATGCACTCCTCCTTGTTCACGTCCTTGGAGAGGTCGAGGAACAGCGGGTCGTCCATCGCACGCCCGTGGTAGGAGGCCTTCCACTCCTCGTAGATCTCGCGGTGGCAGGCGCCGCAGTCGGCCGCGGTGAGCAGCCGCGGGCCCGCCGGGCCCCGTCCGCCGGCACGCTCGTCGGCGGGCGCCGCCTGCGGCCCGGGGCCGGGGGGCGAGGCCGGCTCCCCCCCGCAGGCCGCCAGCAGCGCGGCCAGCAGGCCGGATGCGAGGAGCAGGGCCGGCAGGCGGCCAGGGAAGAGCGCCGTGGCGCCGAGCTCACGCACAGCGTGCCTCCGTCCCGCCGGAGCCGGGCCCGACCTCCAGGCCCCCCACCGGCGTGAGGACCCTGAGGAGCACGCGCGCGCCCGGCGCCGGCGGCGGGGACGGCGCGCGCGCCTCCACCTCGAGGCCGCCCACCCGGGCGCGCAGCCCCCAGCCGGGCCCGCGCGGCCACACGGCCAGCACCTCGGCCAGGGCCCCGGCGCCCGGGGCCGTCGCGGCCACGACCAGATCCTCGGGGCGCACGAGCACGCCGGCGGCGCCGTCGGCCGCGCCGTCGCGCGCGGCCAGCCGCCCGAGGGGCGTGTCCCAGGTGTCGCCCTCGCGGCGCGCCGGCACCAGGTTGGCCGGCCCGAGGGCGCGCGCCGCCGCGGCCGTGCGCGGCTGCTCGTAGAGCCGGGCCGGAGCCCCCCGCTCGACGATGCGCCCCGACTCCAGCACGGCGACCTCGTCGGCCAGGAAGAGCGCCTCGGCGGGGTCGTGCGTGACGTGGATCACGGTCGCGCCCCGCTCGCGGGTCACCTCCCCCAGCAGCGCGAGCAGGTCGCCGCGGCGCGCAGGGTCCAGGCTCGCGAGCGGCTCGTCCAGCAGCACCACGTCGGGCTCGGGTGCCAGGGCGCGCGCCAGCGCCACGCGTTGACGCTCGCCGCCCGAGAGCTGCGGGGGGCGCCGCTGGAGCAGCGCGGAGAAGCCCAGGCGCTCGGCGAGCGCCCGCACGCGGGGGTGTCGGCGCGCCGCGCGCGCCGACGGCCGCTCGCTCAGGCCGAAGCCCACGTTGGCCGCCACGGTCAGGTGCGGCCAGAGCTCGAGGTCCTGGAACACGAAGCCCACGCGCCGCCGCTCCGGGGCCACGAAGGTGCGCGCGTCCTGGAGCACGGCCTCCCCCAGGCGCACCGTGCCGGAGGCGTTCCGCTCGAGCCCGGCCACGATCCGCAGCAGCGTGGACTTGCCGCTGCCGCTGGGGCCGAGCAGCACCCCCGTCGTCCCGGCCGCGACGCTCCAGCTCAGGCCGTCCAGCACGCGACGCTGGCCGCGCCCACGGCCGAACGAGCACGTGAGCTGCTCGCACGCGAGCGACCGGCTCATCGCGCCCCCCGGCGGCGGGCCAGGGCCGCGCGCAGCAGCCCGGCGTCGGGCGGGCGGGCGGACGGGCTCCCGGGCGCGGGCGCCCAGTCGAAGTCCCGCTCCTCCAGGTCGAGCGCGAGGCGCAGCAGGTCCCACCAGGAGCGGCGCACCACGCGGTCGGCCGAACCCAGGCCGGCGAGCACGGCGGGCAGGTGGGCCTCGCCCTCCTGGGCCAGCCGCGCGACCTCGTAGGCGCAGACGTAGCCGGGGCTCTCGCCGCAGCCTTCGGCGAAGCGCTCGGGCGGGTGCGCCCGCAGCGCCTCGCGCACCGCTTCCGAGACCGGCGCGCCTGCCAGCGCGCCCAGGGCGGCCTGGCGGCAGCCGCAGTCGGGATCGCTCAGCGCGCCGAGCAGCGCCTGGACCGCCTGCGCCGAGGTGGCTGCGTACGCGCCGAGCGCCTCCGCTGCCTTGGCGCGCAGGAAGCCGGCGCGCTCGGCGAGGAGGCTCAGGAGCGCCGGCACGGCCCGGGGGTCGCGCACGCGCCCGAGCGCGCTGGCCAGCTCGGCCCGCGCCCCGCCGTGGCGCGCGGTCGAGAGCGCCTCCACCAGCAGCGGCGTCAGCGGCGGGCCGATCACCTCGCAGGCGTCCTTGGCGATCATCAGCTCGAGCACCTTGGGCTGGCCGAGACGCTCGGCCAGCGCGCGGCCCGCCCGCTGGAAGCCGGCGTCCTGCTCGTCGAACGGCCGGCGCAGCAGGCCCGGGTCGTCGCGGTGCGCGCGCCACCAGGCCGACAGCCGCAGCCAGGCCGCCTCGCGCCTGCCCAGGCTGGCCTCGACCTCGTAGCCCTGGAGCGGCGCCTGCGCCGGCAGGTGCCGTCGCAGCGCGTCCAGCGCGTCCTGCGGCACGCGGATGCGCAGGTTGCGGCGGCGGGGGTCGAGCGCGTTGCGCAGGAGCCATGCCGCGGCTCCGCGGGCGCCCAGCTCGAGCAGCGCGTCGGCCGCGGCGACGTCGATGGCGTAGTACTCCACCGACGGCCAGTCCTCCGGCCGCACGGTGGTCTCGGTGGTGCCGGGGTAGTCCCACGACTCCCGCGCGCGGAACGGGTCGCCGGCGTAGACCAGCTGCCGCGCCAGCGCGACCGCCGCGGCCGGGTCGCGCAAGTCGCCCAAGGCCGTGGCCGCCGCCGCGCGCACGAAACCGTGGGGCGACTCGAGGCAGGCGATCAGCGCCGGCGTCGCTGCCCGGTCGCCGCGCAGGCCCAGCACGGCCAGGGCCTTGAGGGCGCGGTCGAGCCGTCCTGCCGGCACGCCCACCGCCGCGCGGCGCGCCTCGTGCAGCAGCAGCGGCAGCGCCTCTTCGCCCAGCCCGAGCAGCGCGTCGAGCCCGGCCTCGCTCTCGGCCGCGGCCAGCGAGGTCGCCCGGTCCAGCGCCTCGGCGGCCGGGGCCAGCCGCGCGAGCAGGGCCGACAGCTCCGCGGCCCCGGCGACGGCCAGCACCGGCGTGCCCGCCGGGCCGGGCGCCTGCCCCAGCTCGTCTTCGAGCACCGCCCGCACGAACGGCCCGGGCGGCCAGACCCCGTGGAGCGCGGCCGGCCGTCGGGCCCCCAGCAGCAGGCCGAGGGCGTCGCCCAGCGCGGCCTCGGCCGGCGAGCCGGGAACCCGGCCGGCCAGCGCGCGGCGCAGCCGGGAGCGCGCGGCCTCGGAGGCCTCGCCCTCGGCCAGCCCGCGCCGTGCGAGCCAGGCCGCGGGCTCGGGCGCCGGGACGAGCAGCGCCTCGGACGCGCGCAGC
>CAZPOZ010000203.1:0-5891 GCA_964588235.1 uncultured Planctomycetales bacterium | reverse complement strand
GGTTGGGCTTCTGGAAGACCATGCCCACGCGCTTGCGCAGCTCGATCACGTCGACCGCGCGTCCGTAGACCGGGTCGCCGTTGAGGCGCATGGTCCCGGACACGCGCACGCTGTCGATCAGGTCGTTCATGCGGTTCACGCAGCGCAGCAGCGTGGACTTCCCGCAGCCCGAGGGCCCCACGAGCGCCGTGACCATCCCGCGGGGAACGGACATCGTCACGTCGTGCAGCGCCTGGCTCGCCCCGTACCAGAGCCGGAACCCCGCGATCTCCACCACGGCGTCCATGCCCGCGAGGGAGGCGTGGGTCTCGGTCGGGTGCGTCTCGCCCCGACCGATCGCCGTGAACAGCTCGCTGCTGGCGGGATCGCGCCCCGTGCGCCCGCCGCGGGCGGGCGGCAGGCCGGCGGCCGGGGGCTGGGCGGTGCTCACCGGCGGGCCTTTGTCGAGGATGGGCTCGGCCATGTCAACCTCCCGGAGCCGGTCACGCGGCGTGAGCGGCGAACTTGCGCCTGAGGCGCGAGCGGACCCAGATCGCCACCACGTTGAGCAGCACCACCAGGGCGATCAGCAGCAGGGTGGTCGTGAAGACCATCGGCTTGGCCGCCTCGCTGTTCTGGCTCTGGAAGCCCACGTCGTAGATGTGGAAGCCCAGGTGCATGAAGGAGCGCTCCGGGTGCAGGTACGGGAACGCCCCGTCCAGCGGCAGCCGGGGCGCGAGCTTGACGGCGCCCACGAGCATCAGCGGGGCCACCTCGCCCGCGCCGCGGGCGATGGCGAGGATCATGCCGGTCATGATCCCGGGCATGGCGCGGGGGAGCACGATGCGCCGGATCGTCTGCCAGCGGCTCGCCCCGCAGGCGAAGGAGCCCTCCCGCATCGAGCGCGGGACGGCCGAGAGCGCCTCCTCCGTGGCCACGATCACCACCGGCAGCGTGAGCAGCGCCAGGGTGAGCGAGGCCCAGAGCAGCCCCCCCGTGCCGAAGGTCGGGTTGGGCAGCCGCTCGGAGAACAGCAGCCCGTCGATCCCGGTGCCCAGGGTGTAGCAGAAGAACCCCAGGCCGAACACGCCGAAGACGATGCTGGGCACGCCGGCCAGGTTGTTGATCGCGATGCGCACCACGCTGACGACCGGCCCGGGCTTGGCGTACTCGCGCAGGTAGAGGGCGGCCAGGACGCCGAAGGGCACGACCAACAGGCTCATGATCAGGGTCATGACCACCGTGCCGAAGATCGCCGGCAGCACCCCGCCCTCGGCGTTGGACTCGCGCGGCTCGTCGGTCAGGTACTCGCCCCAGCGCGAGGCGTAGACCCCCAGGCGTCCGGCGGTGCCGAGCCGGTTGGGCGTGTGCGCCCGCACGATCTCCGCCAAGGGCAGCCGCGCCTCCTTCCCGTCGGCCGTGACCAGCACGAGCACGTGGCGCGCGTTCTCCGCGTCCAGGGCCTCGATCCGGTCGCGCAGGGCGGCGAACTCCCGCTCGGTCTCGCGCCGGACCGCGCGCTCGTCGCGCAGCGCGCGCTCGAGCGCCGCCACCGCCGCGGCCCACCGGCCCAGGGCCTCGGGCGCGGGCAGCGCATGGGCCGGCTCGGGCGGCACCTCGGGCGCGGCGGGGGGCTCCTCGACCTCCGCGCCCCCGGCCCGCAGCTCGGCCGCGCGGCGGATCAGGGCCAGGGCGGCCTCCCGCTGCTCCAACGCCTCCTCGCGGTCCAGGCGCTCCGCGAGCGCGCGCAGGGCCGCCGCGCGCACGCGCTCGTCGCCCACCTCCAGCTCGGCCCGGCGCGAGGCGTGCCGCGCCTCCTCCTTGCGGGCGTTGACCGCTCCGGTCTCGTCGGTCTCGAGCGCCCGGCGCCGGCGCCAGCGCTCGCGCACCTCGTCGTGCAGCGCCTCGAAGGCGCGCCAGGCCTCCTCGGGCCCCTGGGCCACGGGCACGAAGCTCTCGGGCCGGGGCGGCAGGGTGCGGCGCGTGCCGTCGGCGCGGCTGAGGGAGCGCGGCTCCTCGCCCCGCAGCAGCGCCTGGGGCAGGCCGTAGAACCTCCCCCAGCTCAGCCGCTCGACGACCACGGCCCAGGGCGGGCGCGACTCCTCGGCGACCTCGAAGTCGCTGACCCAGGTGAAGTGGGTCCCCGAGAGCTCGAAGTTCCCCGTGCGCAGCATGCGGCGCACCGACGCGCCGCCCTGCTCCTCGAGGCGCCGACGCGCGGCCGCGCGCGCCTCCTCGGGCAGGGCCTCGAGCACCTCGGCCCCGGGCCGGTACTCCTCCTCGGAGGCGACCTCGCCCATCCAGACCCGGCCGCCGACCGTGCTCACGCGCACGACCTCGCCTGGCCAGAAGGTGCGACCGCCTTCCACGGCCACGAGCAGGAGCAGCCCGACGATCATCAGCACGCACAACACCAGCGCGCCGCCCGTGAGCCACACCTGCGACTCGCCCTGGGCGAAGAGCGAGGTGGCCCGACGCGCGCGGCGGCGCACGGGGGCGGCGGGCACGACCGGGGGGGGCGGGAGCAGGGTGGTCACAGCTGGAACGCCCGTCTGCGGAAGCGCTGCCGGACCGTCTCCGCCAGCGTGTTCAGCGCGAAGGTGATGCCGAAGAGCACGAAGGCCGACAGGAACAGCACGCGGTAGTGCGTGCTGCCGACGTCGGCTTCGGGGATCTCGGTGGCCGTGTTGGCCGCCAGGGTGCGGAAGCCGTTGAACCAGTTCCACTCCATGACGGAGGTGTTCCCCGTGGCCATCAGCACGATCATCGTCTCGCCCACGGCGCGCCCCAGGCCGATCATGACGGCCGAGAACAGCCCGCTCGTCGCGGTGGGGATGATGATGCGCGTGGCCGTCTGCCAGGGCGTGGCGCCGGCCGCCAGCGAGCCGAGCCGGAGGTGCTGCGGGACGCTCGACAGCGCGTCCTCGGCCAGGGTGTAGATGATCGGGATGATCGCGAAACCCATCACGAAGCCGACCACCAGGGCGTTGCGCTGCACGTAGGTGCCCAGCAGGGCCCCCTCGCCGCGGTGCGCGTGCTCGAAGGAGCCCCGCGGGTCGGCGCCCGCCTGCGCGAGCAGGGTCCCGAGCAGCCAGGCTACCCCCACGGCCACGACGGCCCCGGCCAGGAGGCGCCCGAGGGCCACCCAGGCGCAGCGGCGCCGGCTCCAGCTGCCCGAGCGCACGCGCAACCACGGGTTCACGACGTTGGCCATCAGCAGGACGACCAGGCCCACGCCCAGGGGCAGCAGCAGGTAGACCCAGCCGCCCACCGCGCCCTGGCCGTGCACGCGGCGCAGGCGCGCCGTCTGCTCCGTGGTGAGCAGCGGAGCCTGCCCCTCCTCCAGGCGCTTGCCGGCGGCCTGCCCGCCGGCCTGGGCCACGAGCGACTTGCGGGCCTCGCCCTCGAGCCCCTCCGGCGGCCTCCAGCCCGCGGCGGCCAGCTCCTGCTCGTCCACGTGGTGGTCGAGCCAGCCCAGCAGGTCGCCCCGGAACAGCGCCCGCTCCACCGCGGGCGCCACGAGCGCCGCCAGGAGCACGGCCACGGGGAACACCGCCACCAGGCCGGTCAGGCGCGGCAGCCCCGAGAGGCGCAGCGCCACGTGCTGCGGCAGCAGCTGCCACAGGTGCGCCCCCAGCAGCAGCAGGGTGGGCAGCAGCAGGAACGTGGTCAGCACCACCGGCACGACGTTCTGCACGAAGGGCGCCACCACGATCCCGGCCAGGAAGCCCAGCACGACGCTGGGCAGGCTGGCCATCATCTCGATCACGCTCTTGAGCGGCACGCGCAGCCGGGAGCTCAGGAACTCGCTGGTGAAGACCGCCGCCAGCAGCGCGATGGGCACGCCGAACAGCAGGGCGTAGAAGGTCGCCTTGAGCGTGCCGAACACCAGCGGCATCAGGCCGAGCTTGGGCTCGAAGTCGTCGGTGCCGCCGGTGGACTGCCAGACGTGCTCGGGCTTCTCGAAGCCCTCGTACCACACGCGGCCGAACAGGGCCTGGACGCCGACCTCCGGGTGCGACTCGGGCAGCGGGAAGCGGTCCACCGCGCCCGGGCAGGCGGCCAGCAGCGCGTCGGCCTTGGGCGCGTAGGCCAGCGCGTCCACGCGCTCGGGGGCGGAGCCGAGCAGGCGCGCCTCCCCCAGCGGCCGCCCGGTGGTCACGTAGAGGCAGCGCAGGCTGCCGTCGCCGTGCCCGAGCGCGAGCGACCGGCCCCGGGGGCTGGCCCCCACCGCGGTGACGGCCGCCGTGCCCCGCCCCAGGTCGTGGACGCGTTCGAGCAGGGACCGGTCCACCGTGGTGGCCTGCTCGGGCTTCGTGCGGAACCAGCCGGACGCCTGCCCGCTGCTGTCGCCCACGATCAGCGTCGTGCGGCCGAGCACCCAGCCCACGGCGGTCACGGTCGCCCCGGGCTCGGGCACGAGGTCGAGGGTCTCCGCCGCCGCCGGCGCCTCCGGGTCGCGGCAGTCGAAGCGCTCCGCCCGCCCGTCGGGCCAGACCAGCAGCACGCCGTCGCCGGCCCCGGGGAGCAGCACGTGCGCGGGAGGCGCACCGGAGGCCGGCCCCACGAAGGGCACCGCGGCCGAACGCCGCCGGAGCTCGCGGGGCTTGGCCTTGGAGAAGCGGTTGACCTTCACCTCCACCGCGTGCACGGCCGCGCGTCCCGCGGCGTCCAGGGTGGCGAGCACGTAGCCGCCGGCGCGGTCGGAGCGCGCCACGCGCGTGAGCGCGGCCTCCGACACGGCCAGCGGCTCTTCGAGGGTCAGGGTCAGGCGCTGCACGCGCGCGTCGCCGGTGGGCAGGATCTCGGCCACGCCGCCCTCGTGGATGCGCACCGCCCCGGGCTCCAGGCCGCGGAGGGCGGGGGGCAGGGCGTCGGCCGCCAGCGGCTCGGCGCGGAAGGAGAGCGAGAGCAGGCGCAGGGTGCCGTCGGCGAAGCCGATCACGCTCTCGCGCGGGTCGGCGCCGAGGGCGAAGGCGGTCACGCGGCCCTCCGGGGCCAGCGGGCGGCGCTCGAGCAGGCCGCCGGTGGCGCGATCGCGCACGGTGAGCAACCCGTCGGCGGACGCGCTCCACACGATCAGCCCGTACTCGTCGCTGCCCACGGCCACGGCGGGCGGCGTGTCGGGGCTGCCCACGCGCTCCCCGGCGCCCGGGGGTGCGTCGTGGAACAGGGGCCACACGACGGTCAGCAGGAACACGAAGATCGTGCCGACGGCCAGGATCGTCCCCAGACCGCCGATCGTGATGAAGGTGCGCGAGAGGCGCTCGCCCACGATGACGCTGCGCCCCGTGGCGCGGGGCCGGCGCGTGCGCCGCGGGGAGGGAGCCCCCGGAACGGGCGCAGGCGGGGGGGGCGGCTCAGGCGGCATGCAGGCTCGCGGGGGGAGTCGGGGAGGGGCCCATCGAAACGAGGTGCGGGTGCCGGCCACCAGGGACCGGCACCCGCGTGCAGACGAAGCGTTCGGACGGCATCAGGCGGTGGCAGGGAGGAGTCGGTCCGCTTCCAGGCCCCGGGCCCTACTGGCCCAGGATCCCCACGGACTTGAGCGCTTCGGCTGCGATGTCGGCGGTGACCGGGAAGTAGCCGTCCTTGACGACGACCTCCTGGCCCTGCTTGCTGAACACGAAGCGCACCAGCTCGCGGCGCAGCGGGTCGAGCTGCGTGCCGGGCTTGTGGTTCACGTAGAGCCACAGGAAACGCGCCATCGGGTAGTCGCCGGAGTAGGCGTTCTCGGGCGTGGCGCCGATGGCGGGCGACTTGGCGTCCTTGGCCAGCGGCACGGCGCGCACGTCGGCGGTCATGTACCCGATCCCGCTGTAGCCGATGCCGAAGCGGTCGGAGGCGACGCCCTGGACCACGGAGGAGGAGCCGGGCTGCTCCTTGACGGTGTCCTTGAAGTCGCCCTTGAA
>CAZPOZ010000202.1:0-5936 GCA_964588235.1 uncultured Planctomycetales bacterium | reverse complement strand
AACGCGGCCAGCCGCCTGGCGATGGAGGCCGGAGCGCGCCCGGCCCGGCGCTCGCTCCCGAGCCAGCCGAGCGCGGCGGCCGGGGTGAGCCGGTGCCAGTCGCCGGAGTCGGGCCCGGTCCCCGTGGCCGCCAGGACGGCCCGCACGTCGGCCCCGTAGGCGGAGAGAGTGTGCCTGGAGGCCCCACGCTCGACGAGCAGGTGGTCCAGCCAGGCGGCGAGCACCGCGGCCGGCGTCGGGGGGCTCGGGGCGGAGGGCATCTGTCCCTCCAGAGCGGTCCAGGACGGGCGCACCTTGACCCCGAACGCAGGTCGGGGGCGATCAACAGCCTTCCTCCGGGCGGATTGACCCCCCCTTAGCGCGACAGTATCTTCCCCGCCCCCGGCCCCCGGGCGGAGGCGCCCCCGGGTCGGAGCGTCCCGCCCGCCGGCGGGGGTGGAGACCCGATGCCCAGCCGCCCCGATGGCCCCTCCAAGGCCCAGAAAGACGCCGCCCGGGAGGCCGCCCGGGAGGCCGGCAGGGACGCCTCCAAGGAGGCCGGGTCCGGGGGGGCGGCCGCCAAGCCTCGCAAGTGGCCCAAGAGCCCGTTCACCAAGGCCGAGCTCAAGAAGTACCGTCAGCTGCTGGACGACCTGCGCAGCGGGCAGGTGCGCACCAGCAAGGACCTGGCCCGAGAGGCGCTCAAGGGCTCGGGCCAGGACTTCTCGGTGGACCACATGGCCGACCACGGCACCGACAACTTCGAGCAGGACTTCACCCTGGGGCTGCTCGAGGGCAAGACCGAGACCCTGCGGGACGTCGAGGACGCGCTGGCCAAGATCGACGGCAGGGGGGAGATGCCCTTCGGCCTGTGCGAGGGCTGTGCCGACCTGGACGAGAGCGCCTGGCCCCGCGGCTGCGAGACCTGCCCGTGGATTCCCAAGGGGCGCCTGGACGTCGTGCCGTACGCCCGGCTGTGCATCCGGCGCCAGGAGGAGGCGGAGGACCGTCCGTGAACGGCGCCGCGGGCGCGCCGACCGGCTCCGTGCCCCCCCCGGCCAGCCTGGCCCGCCTCAAGCTGGTGGCGCTGGCCCTGCTGGGGCTGTGCCTGGCGGCCGACCTGCTCTCCAAGGGGTGGCTCCAGGACCTGCTGGTGCTGCTGCCCGGCGAGCACGCCAGCGAGCGCACGATCGACCTGTTGCCCGGGTTCTTCGCGCTGGAGGGCACCTGGAACCCCGGGGTCACCTTCGGCCTGGCGCCGGGCAAGACGCTGGCCATCCTGGCGCTGACCAGCGTGGCCACCGTGGGCCTGCTCACGTGGCTGCTGGCCACGCGCAACCCGAGCCGGCTCCTGCACCTGGGCCTGGGCCTGATCCTCTCGGGGGCCCTGGGCAACCTCTACGACCGCATCCGCTGGCACGAGGTGCGCGACTTCTTCCTCATCTACCTGGGCACGCTGGAGAAGCGCAGCTTCACCTGGCCCAACTTCAACGTGGCCGACGCCTGCATCGTCACCGGCGTGGGCCTGGTCGTGTTGGAGGCCCTCTTCGGCCGGCACGGGGTGCCCGCCCCCGCGGGGCCGCCCGCGCCCCCCCCCTCGACCCCGCCCGCGGCGCCCGGTCCCGAGGGGGAGGCGGGATGAAGGCCGCCGAGCCCCTGCCCGCCGGCGCGCCCGCCCCCGACCTCTCGTTCCACCTCGGGCGCCTGCGGCTGTCCAACCCGGTGGGCACCGCCTCGGGCACCTACGGCAAGGGGATCGAGTTCCAACCCTTCTACGACACCTCGCGCCTGGGGTTCGTGGTGGTCAAGACGATCACGCGCCAGCCCCGGCCGGGCAACCCGCCCCCGCGCCTGGTGGAGACCGCCGGCGGGCTGCTGAACTCGATCGGGCTGCCCAACCCCGGGGTGGAGGCCTACGTCGAGAAGGAGCTGCCCAAGCTGCGCACGCTGGGCTGCCCGCTGGTGGTCAACATCGCCGGCCACGACGCCGCGGAGTTCGCCGAGCTGGCGGCGCGCCTGGAGCGCGAGCTCGGCATCGACGCCCTCGAGCTGAACATGTCGTGCCCCAACGTGGCCGGGGGCCTGGACTTCAGCGCCTCGCCGGAGGCGGCCCGCGACGTCGTACGGCGCGTGCGGGACGTGACGGCCCGCCCGCTGATCGCCAAGCTCTCGCCCAACGTGACCGACGCGCGGCCGATCGCCGTGGCCGCGGCCGAGGCCGGGGCCGACGCGATCAGCGCGGTGAACACCTTCGTGGGCCTGGTGGTCGACTGGCGCCGCCGCGCGCCGGTGCTGGGGCGCGGCGTCGGGGGCCTGTCCGGGCCGGCGATCAAGCCGCTGGCGCTGCGCATCGTCTGGCAGCTGGCCCGGGCCGTGGACGTGCCCGTGATCGGCATCGGCGGCATCGGCACGGCCGACGACGTGCTGGACTTCCTGGTGGCCGGCGCCCGGGCGGTGCAGATCGGCACGGCGAACTACGTGAACCCGCGCGCGGCCATCCAGGCGCTCGAGGGCCTGCCCGCGCGGTTCGCGGCGCTCGGGGCGCGCTCGCTGGCCGACGTGGTGGGCACCCTGCGGATGCCGTAGGGTTGGCGCCGGGCGCTCACCCGCCGCCCAGGCGCTCGAGCAGCACGCGCGCCAGCCGCTCGCCGATCCCCGGCAGCGCGGCGAGATCCTCGGGCCGCGCCGCCCTCAGCCCCGCCACCGAGCCGAAGCGCTGGAGCAGCGCCCGCCGGCGGGCCGGGCCGATGCCCGGGATGCCGTCGAGCGCGCCGCCGCCGAAGGCCGCCGCGCGGCGCTGCCGCTGGTAGCGGCCCGCGAAGCGGTGCGCCTCGTCGCGCACCCGGACCAGCAGCCTCAGCGCCGGGTCGTCGGGCGGGAGCACGCGCACCGTCGCCGGCCCCCCGTCGGCCCCCGGGAGCACGAGGCGCTCGGGCGTCTCGCGCCCCCCCTGCGTGCGCGCCTTGGCCAGCCCGACCACCGCCACCGGGGGGTGCCCGAGCGCCGCCAGGGCCCCCCGGGCCGCCTCCACCTGCGCGAGCCCCCCGTCGATCAGCACCAGGTCGGGCGCCTCGCCCAGGGCCTCCCCGCCCGCGAAGCGCCGCCGGATCACCTCGGCCATGCCCGCGTAGTCGTCCCCACCCGCCGCCTCCCGGATCGCGAAGTGGCGGTAGGCCGAAGGCTCCGGCACCCCCCCCACCAGCACGGCCATGGCCGCCACCGGCTCGCTGCCCATCAGGTGCGAGAGGTCGTAGCCCTCGACCCGGTGGGGCGCGCCGCCGAGCCCCGTCACGGCGCCCAGGGCCTCGAGCGCCTGCTGCGCCTCGCGGGCCCGCGCGGAGTGCTCCGTCAGCGCCTGCTCGGCGTTGCGCTGGGCCAGCGCCAGCAGCTCCGCGCCCGGACCGCGCTGCGGGCGGCGCACCTCCACGGGGCCCCCGCGCAGGGCGCCGAGCAGCGTCTCGATCCCCTCGCGGTCCTCGGGCTCCTCCTCCACGAGCACCTCGGGCGGGATCACCTTGCCGCGCAGGTAGAACTGCTCCAGGAAGGCCGTCGCCAGGTCGCGCCGCCCGCGGGCCCCGCGCTGCGTCCAGGTGCGCGTGGCCAGCACGTGCCCGTCGCGCACGTAGACGACGCTGATCAGCGCCACGCCCCCCGCCAGCGCCACGGCCACCACGTCGCGGTCGCGCCCGTCGGGGCTGACGACGTCCTGGCGGCGCAGCGCCCCGCGCAGCGCCTCGAGGCGGTCGCGCAGCAGGGCCGCCTGCTCGTAGGCCAGCGCGTCCGCGGCCGCCTGCATCTGCGCCTCGAGCCGCGCGCACAGGCCGTCGTCCCGCCCCCGCAGCACGGCCAGCGCGCCCTCCACCAGGGCGCGGTAGGCCTCGGGGGTGACGGCGCCCACGCAGGGGGCCGCGCAGCGGCCGATCTGGTGGTAGAGGCAGGCCCGCTCGCGCTCGGCCAGCTCGGCGTCGGAGCAGGTGCGCAGCGGGAAGCGCGTGCGCAGGAAGCGCAGCGTGCGCCGCAGGGCCTTGGCGCTGGCGAAGGGCCCCAGGTACGTGGCCCCGTCGCGTCTCACCTTGCGCACGAGCCTCAGGCGCGGGAAGGGATGCTCGCGGTCCACGCGCACGAGCAGGTAGGACTTGTCGTCCTTCAGACGCAGGTTGTAGGGCGGGCGCTCCTGCTTGATCTGCGTGTTCTCGAGCAGCAGGGCCTCGTCGGCGGTGCGGCAGAGCACGACCTCCACGTCCGCCGCCCGGCGCATGAGCAGGCGCACGAGCGGACGGCCGTCGCCGCCCTGCTTGAGGTAGGCGCGCACGCGCGAGCGCAGGTTCTCGGCCTTGCCCACGTAGAGCACGCGGCCGTGCTCGTCCTTCCAGCGGTAGACGCCGGGGGAGGTCGGCAGCCGGCCGACCCGCTCCTCGAGGAAGGCGCGCACGTCCTGGTTCACCCCGGGAAGCCTACGCGGGCGCGGGGCGGCCGATCAGCCGCGGAAGAGGCCGACGACGAACGCCAGCGCGCCGACCAGGGTGAGCAGCGCGATCGCGGTGGCGCGCCGCGACCGGGGGTCGGCCCGCCGCCCCGGCGGCAGCGCCCCGTCCACGGCGCCCGGGACGAGCAGCAGGGCCCCGGCCCCGCCGAGCGCCTCGCCCCGCGCCAGGAGCCAGGCGCCCCCCAGCAGGAACACGGCCGGGAGCGCGACCTGGATCGCCCGCGCCCAGCGGCCGGGGGGGGCCGGCCGGCTCATCCGCCGTGCGACGCGCCGGCGTGCACGACGGGCGTGGTCTGGGCCTCCGAGCACAGGACCACGAGCAGGTTGCTGACCATCGCGGCCTTGCGCTCCTCGTCCAGCCGCACGACGCCGTGCTCGGTGAGCATCTCCAGCGCGTGCTTCACCATGCTGACGGCCCCCTCGACGATGCGCGTGCGGGCGTCGATGATCGCCTCGGCCTGCTGGCGCCGGAGCATCACGCTGGCGATCTCGGGGGCGTAGGCCAGGTGGCTGATGCGCACCTCCAGCACCTCCACGCCGGCCAGGCTCAGGCGCTCGATGAGCTGGTTCCGCAGCTCGGCGTTCACCTCGTCGCCGTCCCCCCGCAGGGAGGTCTGGCCCGCCTGCGCCGAGTCGTAGGGGTGCTTGGCGGCGCTCGTGCGCAGGGCCGACTCGGTCTGCACGGCCACGTACGACTCGTAGTTCTCGACGTCGAAGGTGGCCTGGGCGGTGTCGCTCACGCGCCAGACGACCACCGCGCCGATCTCGACCGGGTTGCCGCGCAGGTCGTTCACCTTCAGGTGCTGGCTGTCGAAGTTGCGCGCCTTGAGCGAGATGCGGCGGCGGCTCGTGAAGGGGTTGATCCAGAAGAAGCCCGGCCGGCGGATCGTGCCCTTGTAGCGCCCGAACAGCAGCACGACCACGCCGCTGTTCGGCTCGACGAGCACCAGGCCGCGCAGCACCAGGAACCCGAGCCCGAAGACGGCGATCAGGGGGATGCCCAGCAGCAGCAGGGGCAGGCCGGGCACCGACGCGCGGTAGTCCTTCTCGGTGCTGCGGGTCAGGGAAGCGGGCATCGCTCGGTCTCCGGGGGGCGATCCGCGATGATCGCATCCCCACCCCCCGGGACGGGAGGCGCCCGGGCGCGCGCCGCCCCTCAGCGCGACCGGGACTCCCAGTCCTTCAGGAACTGGGCCAGCCCCTTGTCGGTCAGGTGGTGCCCCACCATCAGGTCGAGGATCTTGGGGGGCAGGGTGGCGATGTCGGCGCCCTCGGCCAGGGCCCGCTTGACGTGCTCGAGGCTGCGCACGCTGGCGACCAGGACCTTCGTCTCCAGGCGGTAGACGGTGAAGGCCTGGACGATCTCGGCGACCAGCTCCATCCCGTCCACCCCCACGTCGTCCAGCCGGCCCACGAACGGGCTCACCATCGTGGCGCCCGCCTTGGCGGCCAGCAGCGCCTGACCGACAAG
>CAZPOZ010000201.1:0-5939 GCA_964588235.1 uncultured Planctomycetales bacterium | reverse complement strand
TCTTCCCGCCCGAGGCGCGCTGGCAGTTCACGGGCTTGCGCCTGGCGCGACAGGGCTGAGCGCCCCCGGTCGGCGGCGCACCGGCGGGGCCGGGGCCGGAATCAGCCCTCGCGGGGCCCCAGGGCAACCTCCGGGGCGGGCGGGCATCCCCCCCAAGACGGCGCGGCGCCCCGCTGGGGCGCGCGCAACCGGCCCGGGCCGCGCTCCTCCGGCGGAGCCTGCGGCGGGCCCTTGGAGGCTCCCATGCTCCGTTCCCTGTCCCGCTCCGCGTCACGGGCCCTGTCGCTGGGCCTGTCGGCGCTCTGCGCGCTGCCCCTCGCCGCCTGCGGCGGCAGCGCCGGCCCCGACGGTGGCGGCGGTGGCGGCGGCCCTGGCGCCACCTTCGGCCCCGAGCTGATCGTCTTCGTCTCCGACGGCCGGCAGGCGGGCGTCCTGGAGCTGTGGGCCGCGCGCCTGGACGGCAGCGAGCCGCGCGTCGTGAGCGGAGCCCTCGTCCCGCACGCCGACGTCGAATCCTTCGCCTGGAGCCCCGACCGGACGCAGGTGGCGTTCGTCGCCGACCGCGACGTCGACGGCCAGTCCGAGCTGTACCTGGCCGACCCCGCGGGCGGCGCGCCGCAGAAGGTCTCCGGCCCGCTGATCGCGAACGGGGACGTGTTCGACGACAGCATCGTCTGGTCGAGCGACTCCCTGCGCCTGGCCTACCTTGCCGACGCCCTGGTCGTGCTCAAGGCCGAGTGCTTCGTGACCACGCTCGCAGGCGCCGCCGTGCGCGTCTCCCCCGCTTCGATGGCCGACGACGGCACGATCCTGGAGGTCCGCTGGCAGCCGGGCGGCACGCGCCTGGCCTTCCGCGGCGACCTGGACGCGGATGGCGACTTCGCCGTCACCCTCGTCGGAGCCGACGGCAGCGCGCCGGTCACGGTGAACAGCACGGGCACGCAGGGGGCCTTCGCCTGGGCGCCGGACGGGTCGCGCCTGGCCCTGATGCCCGACAACCTGGCGAACGGCCAGCTCCACCTCTACTCGATCCTGCCTGACGGAACGGGCCTGACGAACCTGAGCCAGCTGGCCCTGGGGGGGAACCCCGGCGCCAGCAGCGTCCAGGACTTCGCCTGGTCGGCCGACGCGGCCTTCGTGGCCTTCCGCGCCGACCGGGACGTGAACGGGCGCACGGAGCTGTGGAGCGTGGCCGGGGCCGGCGGCCCGGTGATCAACGTCAGCCAGGTCCCGGCGGGCGCCGACGTGCTCGACTTCGCCTGGTCGCCTGCCGCCCAGCTGCTGGCCTATCGGCGCACCGACGCCGTCACCTTCCTCCCCGAGCTCCACGTGGTCTTCGCCTCCGGCCTGGGCGACGTGGTGCTCGCCGACGACGACGGCGTGGACGGCGTGACCCAGCTCGCGTGGTCCCCGGACGGCAACCGCATCGCGTACACCGCCGACCACACGCTCAACAACGCGCAGGATCTGTACGTGGCGGCGGTGCTCGGGCCTCCGCCGGCGGACCCTCAGGTGAGCCAGGGCCTGCTGCCGTTCCAGGGCGTCCACCAGCTGCGCTGGTCGCCGGACTCCACGCGGCTGCTGTTCAGCGCCGACGAGGACACGACCGGCGTGGACGACCTGTTCCTGGGGGTCGTGGACGGCGGCCCGCCGCAGCAGCTCACGTTGGCCGCGGACGCCTCGACGCAGGTCTCCGCCCTGGAGTGGAGCGGCGACGGGCAGCACGCCTGGTTCCTGGTGGGCGAGGTCGCCGGCCAGCCGCGTCGCCTCCGGCACGCGACCCCCGGCGGCGCACCGGTCACGACGCTCACGCAGGGCCCGACGTTCTCGGCCTTCCTCTCCGGCGCCCTGGCCTTCGAGGCCCGCTGAGCGCGGCGGCGCCGCGGGGGGACCGCCGGAAGCCCCCCGCGCGCCGGGGCACGGTGGGGGGGGCACGGGCCGCCCCCGGGGAGCCCTCCCCACCCCGTTGCGCGGCGCTCCACAGGTTCGTTGCAGGGCCCCCTCCCCGCCGGGCCCGGCCTGGGCCTCCGCGCCGAGGCACGGCGTGTGCTTCGACCTCGCGGTTCGAGCGCACGCCCCGGAGGCCGTCCCCACCCCATGCCCGCGCAGGCCGCCCCCTACGGCGAGGTCGAGCACGTCGCCCTGGTGCTGACGGCCGACCCCGGGCGCTTCTACGAGGTGTTCCAGCCGGCGCTGCTGCGGGCCACGGCGCCCGACGGCGCGCGGATGGAGCCGCTCTGGTTCGACACGCGCCGGGCCGACGAGGTGGCCAGCGACGCCGAGCTCGACGCCTTCTTCCGCGGGGCCGCGGTCGTGGTCGACCTGGAGGGCCTGGGCCCCCGCACCTTCGCCCACGTCGCCTGGCACGCCCGCGCCGGGGGCCGGCGCGCGCTGCTGCTGCGGCTCACCGAGGCCGCCCTGCCCTTCGAGCTCCGGGACCTGGCCGTCGAGCCGCTCGACCTGGGCACCGCCGAGGGCGCGGCGCACGCCCGCGGCCGGATCGCCGTGCGCGCCACGGTGGGCGGAGCCGAGCCCGTCGGCGTGCCCGGGGCCACCTTCGCCGCGCGGCAGGCCCGCTGGCGCCGCCGCGAGAAGAACGGCGTGGCGCTCTCCCTGCGGCTGGCGGCGAGCCTGCTGCTCATGGGCGACCTGGACGCCGCGCTGGGGCGGCTCGAGGCCGCGCTCGTCGCCGAGCGGGACGCGGCCGACCTGCACCTGAGGCGCGCGTTGCTGCTGCGCGAGGCCGGGCTGTGGGCCGAGGCCGCCGCCTCGCTCGAGCAGGCCGTGGCCCTGGACGCCGACCTCGGGCCCGCCTGGCGCGAGCTCGGCGTCGCGCGCCAGCGCGGCGGCCTCCCCGGGGCCGAGCCCGCGCTGCGACGCGCCGCCGACCTGGACGACTACGCCGGCCTCGTGGCCCTCTCCGGCCTCGTCGGCCTCGAAGGCGACCGCGCCGGCTCGCTACGGCTGCTCGAGCGCGCGGCCGAGGGCGCCGGCGGCCAGTGGAACCTGGCGCTGCCCATCGCGCTGACGCGCGCCGCCCTGGCGGGCCGCGTGGACCTGGACGCCACCCTGCGGGGCCGGCTCGTCCGGGTGCGGGCGCTGCGGCGCGCGCAGGCCGTCGGGGCTCCCCCCGCCGACCTCCCCTGGAGCGCCTTCGACGCCGCCCTGTGCGCGCTGCTGCTGGGGGAGCCCGACGACGCCGGAGCGCTGGCGGGCGTCGCGCGCGCCTCCACGCACGCCTCCTGGGAGAGCGACCCGTTCGGGGTCGCCCTCGAGCAGCTGGCGGAGGCGGGCGTGGACGTGGGCCCGGTCCGCGCCGCCGCGGGGATCACGCCGCGGGCACGCAAGCCCGAGGCGGCGACCGCGCCCGCGGCCGTCGCGGGCGGCCCCCCCTTCCGCGTGGCCGCGCGCGCCCCGGAGTGGTTCGCCACGAACGTGCCCTGCGCGACGGCCTGCCCCGTGGGCACCGACGCGGGCACCTACGTGATGCTCGTGGCCCAGGGCCGCGACGCGGAGGCCTTCCGCACGGCGCGCGCGCCCAACCCCTTCGCCAGCGTCTGCGGGCGCGTCTGCGCCGCCCCCTGCGAGGCGGCCTGCCGGCGGGGGCAGCTGGACCAGCCCGTCACGATCCGCGCGCTCAAGCGCTTCGTCACCGAGCGCCACGGCCCCGGCGCCGCCGACGACCGGCTCTCCAGCGTGCTGGACGGCTCGCTCGTGGAGGGTCTCGAGGGCGAGGCCTGCGTGAGCCTGCTGGGCAAGCGCGGGCGGCTCGAGGGGCCCCGCGGGCGCCGCGTGGCGGTGGTCGGGGGCGGCCCCGCCGGGCTCGCCTGCGCGCACGACCTGGCGTTCCTGGGCTACGCCGTGACGGTCTTCGAGGCCAGCGACCGCCTGGGCGGCATGATGCGCCACGGCATCCCCGAGCACCGCCTGCCGCGGGACGTGCTCGACCGTGAGATCGCCGCCATCCTCTCGTTGGGCGTGGACGTGCGCCTGGAGACGCCGCTGCACCGGGACCGCAACCTGGACTGGCTGCGGGCCCAGGGCTTCGAGGCCGTGTTCCTGGCCTCGGGCGCGGGGCGCGGGCGCGACCTGGACGTGGAGGGGGCCGGGCTCGACGGCGTCGTCCGCGCCATCGAGTTCCTGATCAACGCCAACGCCGGCTACCGCCTCGACCTCGGCCAGCGCGTCGTCGTCGTGGGCGGCGGCAACGTGGCCATCGATGTGGCCCGCACGGCCCGCCGGGGCACGGCCTTCGCCGCCTCGCCCGAGGCGCGGGAGGCGGCGCGCGCGCTCGGCCCCGCGCTGCCCAGCGACGCGCTGCGCCGCGCCGTGGGCGGCACGCCCCGCGAGGTCCACGTCGTCGCGCGCCCGCCGCTGGGGCAGTGGCCCGCGCAGGAGGGCGTGCACGGCCGCGAGGAGGTCGAGGAGGCGCGCCGCGAGGGCATCGCCTTCCACCCGTTGCGCGGCGTGCGCCGCATCCTGGGCGAGGGCGGGCGCGTGGCGGGCGTCGAGCTGGCCGAGGTCGTGCGCCTGACCGACGAGCGGGGCCGCTACGCCCCCGCCTACGGCCCGCACGCGGCCGAGACGATCCCCTGCGACGCCGTGCTGCTGGCCGTCGGCCAGGAGCCCGATCTGGCCTACCTGGAGGGCACGGCCGGCCTCAAGCGCGCGCGGGGGGGGCTGATCGAGGTCGATCCCGGCACGCTGGCCACCTCGCATCCCGACGTGTTCGCCGGGGGGGACGCGGCCTTCGGCCCCCGCACGCTGATCGAGGCCGTGGCGGAGGGCAAGCGCGCCGCGCGCAGCATCCACGCGCGCCTGGCCCGCCCCCGCGCGCTGCCCCGGGCCCACCGCTTCGAGGAGCTCGACCCGCGGGGGGTGGCGGCCCACCCCTTCTACGACCACGTGGAGCGGCGCGATCCGGCCTGCGTGCCCCTGGACCGCCGCACGGGCATCGCCGAGGTCGAGCGCGGGTTCGGCGAGGCGGAGGCGCGGCTCCAGGCGGCGCGCTGCCTCGCCTGCCACGTCCAGCCCGTGTTCGACGCCCAGGCCTGCGTGGCCTGCGGGCGCTGCGTGGACGTGTGCCCCCACGCCTGCCTGACGCTGGCCCCCCTGGACGACCTCGAGGGGGCCGACGCGGCCACGGCGGCCGCCCTGGCCGCGCGCGCCGCCCCCGGGCGCGTGGCCATGCTGAAGGACGAGACGGTGTGCATCCGCTGCGGGCTGTGCGCCGTACGCTGCCCCACCGGCGCGATGACCCTGGAGCGCTACGGCGTGACGGCGCTGGAGGCCACGGCATGAGCGAGACCGGCCCGACCCCCTCGCGACGCGACCTGCTCAGGACGGCCGCCACCGGGACCGCGGCGCTGGGCTGCCTGGCGCACCTGGCGGCCTGGGGCGGGTCCCTGGCGCCCGTGGTGCGCTACGAGCCGCCGGTCGAGCGGCGGCTGGGGCCGCCCTCGCGGTTCCCCGAGGGCGTGACCTTCCTGCGCGAGGAGCGCCTGTTCGTGCTGCGGGAGGAGGACGAGCTGCGCGCGATCTCGGCCGTCTGCACGCACCTGGGGTGCACGGTGAACCGGGCCGAGGAGGGCTTCCACTGCCCCTGCCACGGCAGCGTGTTCGACGCCCGCGGCACGAACACGGCCGGGCCGGCCAAGCGGCCGCTGCCCTGGCACCCGCTCCGGCTCCAGGGCGGGGACGTCGTCGTGGACCTGGGCGCCGAGGTGGGGGCCGACGCGCGGCTCGACCTGGGCGCCGGGGCGGGGGAGGGCGGGAAGTGAGCCGCGTGAGCGCCCTGCTCGAGCGCCTGCGCTCCACCTGGTCGCCGCGGACGCCGCGCGAGGCCTCCGACGCCGTCGTGCGCAGCCTGACGCTCCACGCGCTCCCGGCGCGCCTGCTGAAGGCCTCCTTCGGCTGGCGCGCGAGCGGCTGGCTGGGCA
>CAZPOZ010000200.1:0-5958 GCA_964588235.1 uncultured Planctomycetales bacterium | reverse complement strand
GAGGATAGCCGGGGGTAGGCTGGCGCGTCATGGCCCCGTCCTCCCGCCGCCGCGAGCGACTGCTGCTGCCGCTCCTGGTGGCGCTCGCCGTGGGCCTGGCCGTGGCCCTGCACCTGCGCGGCGTGGGCCGGCGCGTGGAGGGCCTGGTGCTGCGCGAGCGCCGGGCGCTGGAGACGGCCCGGCAGGTGCTGGCGGCAGAGAGCGCGCACCTGGCCCGGCGGGGGCAGTACGCCGGCGTGGCCGAGCTGGTCGCCACCGGCCTCCTGAGCCTGCCGGTGGGCAGCGGCGCGGGCGCGACCTGGGTGTCGGTGGACGGCTACCGCGTGGACGCCCTCCTGCCCACGGGGCCGGGGGTGGGCGGGGTGCTGCCGCTGGGCCTGCCGGGCGTGGACCGCCCCGACCCGGACCTCGCGCGCCGGCACGTGGTGGTGGTGGCCCGGCCCGAGCGCCCGGGCACCGACGGCCTGCGGGCCTGGTACCTGGACGAGGAAGGGCGGCTGTTCGTGGCCGAGGGGGTCAGCGACGAGGAGGGCTTGCTCAGCAACGCCCTCCCGCCCGTGCGCGTCCTGCGGCCCACCGAGGGCCGCGAGCCGGGGCTGATCTGGCGCGCGGTCGACGGCGCCCTGCGCAGCCTCTGAGCGCCCACGGGAGCCTGCCGACGGCGGCGGGGTAGGCTGGCCGAGTGCCCAGGCGCCCCGCTCCCCGGCCCGCGCTCCCGACGCCGTGCGGACGGACGTGCCGCGCGTGAGCACGCGCGCGCCGGGACGGCGGGGGGTCGCGCTGTTGGGCGCCACCGGGTCGGTGGGCACCGCGGCCGCCGACGTGCTCGCCGAGCACCCCGAGCGGTTCCGGGTGCTGCTCGTGGCGGCCCGGCGCAACGGCCCCGCGCTGCTCGCGGCCGCCCGGCGCCTGGGGGCCCCCCGGCTCGCGCTGGTCGAGCCCGAAGCCGCCGACCGGCTTCGTCCGGAGCTGCGGCCCGGCGACCCCGAGCTGCTCGTCGGGGAGGCGGCCCTCCTCGAGGCGCTCGTCGCTCCCGGCGTGGAGGTCGTGCTGCAGGGGATCAGCGGCGCGGCCGGGCTCTCGGCCTCGCTGGCGGCGGCGCGCTCCGGCCGTCGCCTGGCCCTGGCCAACAAGGAGTCGCTGGTCGTCGCCGGCCCGCTGCTGCTGGCCGAGGCGCGGCGCAGCGGCGCCGAGATCGTGCCCGTGGACAGCGAGCACAGCGCGCTGGCCCAGTGCCTGCGGGCCGGTCGGCGGGGCGAGGTGCGCCGGCTGATCCTCACGGCCTCCGGAGGCCCGTTCCGCGGGCGTCGTGCGGCCGACCTCCAGGGGGTCACGCCGGAGCAGGCGCTCCGGCACCCGACCTGGAGCATGGGCCCGCGCATCACCGTGGACAGCGCGACCCTGATGAACAAGGCGCTGGAGGTCGTGGAGGCGCGCTGGCTGTTCGACGTGCCGGCCGAGGCCATCGAGGTGGTCGTGCACCCGCAGTCGGTCGTCCACAGCCTGGTGGAGTTCGTGGACGGCTCGGTGGTCGCGCAGATGAGCCCCCCCGACATGCGCGGCCCCGTGCGCTACGCCCTCGGCTTCCCCGAGCGCCTGCCGGCCGCGCAGCCGCGGTTCCAGGTGCGCGACTACGCGCAGCTGACCTTCGAGCCGCCCGACCTCGAGGCCTTCCCCGCCCTGGGCCTGGGCTTCGAGGCCGCGCGCCGGGGGGGCACCGCCGGGGCCGTGCTCAACGCCGCCGACGAGGCGCTGGTGGCGCGCTTCCTCGAGGGGGGGCTGCCGTTCCCCGCCATCGCGGCCGGCGCGGCCCGGGCGCTGGACGCCCACCGCTTCGACCCGGCCCCCGACCTGGCCCGCCTGCTCGAGGCCGACGCCTGGGCCCGGCGCTACGTTCTGCCCCCCGGCTCCACGCCTCCCCCCGCACGCCCCCCACCCCCGTCGGACACCCCCGCATGCTGACCCTGACCCTGGCCGCCTTCTCCGGCGGCATCCTCTGGGCGATCCTCGGGATCGGCTTCCTGATCTTCGTCCACGAGTACGGGCACTACTCGGCCTGCCGGCTCACGGGCACGCGCGTGGACACCTTCTCGATCGGCTTCGGCCCGCGGCTCTTCGGCTGGGAGCGCTCGCGCGCGGGGGAGCGCTCGTTCACCTGGGGCCGCCGGCGGCTCGACCCCGACGCCCACGCGATGGACTTCCGCGTGGCGCTGATCCCGCTGGGCGGCTACGTCAAGATGGCCGGCGAGAACCCGGGCCAGCCGCGCAGCGGCGCCCCCGACGAGTTCGCCAGCCAGAGCATCGCCGAGCGCCTGTTCATCGTCAGCGCGGGCGTGATCATGAACGCGGTCACCGCCTTCGTGCTCTACGCGGTGGCCTTCATGGGCCGCATGGAGAAGGAGCCGGCCATCGTGGGCTCCGTGAAGACCGGGAGCCCGGCCTGGGTCGCCGGCGTGGAGCCGGGCGACCGCGTGCGCTCGGTGGACGGCAACCCCGTCTCGAGCTTCGTGGACCTCAAGGTCGAGGCCGCCTTCCTCACGCAGGATGCCCCGCGGCCGCTGGTCGTCGAGCGGGACGGCAGCGTCCGCACGCTGACCGTCGCCGCGCGCTACGAGTCGCAGCAGGGCGTCGTGCAGCTGGGCGTCGGCCCGGCCTTCGGGCTCCGGCTCACGCTCGGGGGCGAGACGCTGCTGCTGGGGCCCGAGGAGCGCGCCGAGGTCGAGGGCGTGCTCGCGCGCGGCGGCGCCGAGGCGGCGCTGCGGCTGCAGCGCGCCTTCGAGGAGGGCGCCACGAGCGCGCGGCTCGTGCTCGCGTCGGGCCGCGCGCTCGAGGTGCCCCTGGGCCCGGCGCCGGCCCCCGGCGGGCCGTCCCACGCCAAGATCGGCATCCAGCCGGCCGACGCGCCGGTCGTGGAGCTCGCCCGCGGGGCCGCCGCGGGCCTGGCGGCGGGCGACGTGCTCGTGGCCGCGGAGGGGGGCGGCGTGCGCGTGGCCCTCGAGGGGCTGGAGACGCTCGAGCGCCTGCCCGCCCTGCTGGCGTCCGTGGAGCGCCTCGAGGTCACCCGCTCCGGCGCCCCGGCGACCGTGCCCGTCGAAGGGGTCGCCGGGCGCGCCGCGGTGCTCGGGCTCGTGCGCTCGATCGCGCTGCGCGAGGCCTCGACGGCCGCCCGCCCGGTTGCGGCGGGGCGGCGCCTGGCGCTGGGCGACGCCGTCTACCGCTATCCGTCGGTCCCCGCGCAGGGCCGGCTCGCGGCCGGGGAGCGCATCCTCAAGGTGGGCGCGCACGAGGTGAGCACGTGGAGCGCGCTGGTCGAGCGCCTGCGCGAGGCGAAGGCGGCCGCCGCCGTCGCGCTCGCGGTGGCCGGGCCCGACGGGGCCACCCGCGAGGTGCTGCTCACGCCCGTGACCCTCGAGGCCGTGGGCACGCTGCCCTTCGAGCTGACGGTGGTGAAGGAGCCCGTGGGCGAGCCGGGCTTCGGCGCGGGCCTCGCCCAGGGCGCCGCGCGCCTGGCCCGCGAGGTCAAGAACACCTTCCGGACGATCGGCTCGTTCTTCACCGGCAACATCTCGTTCCAGAAGAACATCGCCGGCCCCGTCACGCTGGTGAACGCCAGCAGCCGCGCGAGCGAGGAGTCGTTCCTCGAGCTGCTCTGGTTCCTGGCCTACGTGAGCGTGATGCTGGCGGTGCTGAACATCCTGCCGATCCCCGTGCTGGACGGCGGCCACGTGGTCTTCCTGCTGGCCGAGAAGCTGCGCGGGCGCCCGCTGTCCGACGCCACGATCGGCCGCCTGCAGCTCATCGGCCTGGTGCTGCTGCTGACCCTGATGGTCTTCGCGCTCAAGAACGACGTGCTGCTGAACTTCTGAGCCGGGGCCGCGGATGCTGCTGGACTGGCTGAGGCTGTTCCGCCTGCCGCTCGCCCCCACCGCGGCGGCCGACGCCCTGGCCTGCCTGCTGCTGACGGTGGGCGCCTCCCGCGGGCGCCTCCCCCTGCCCGGGCCCGCCGAGGTGGCGCTGCTGGCCCTGAGCGGCCTGCTCGTCTACGGCTTCGGCATGGGGCTGAACGACTGGGCCGACCGCGGGCGCGACCGCGCGCTGGCCCCCGACCGGCCGCTCCCCGCCGGCCGGCTCCGGCCCGGGAGCGCGCTCGGGACCGTGCTGCTCGTGGGCGCCCTGGCGCTGGCCCTGGGGGGCGGGCCGTCGGGGGAGCGCGGGGTGGTGCTCTCGGCGCTGGCCGCGGCGGCGCTCTACGACCTGGGCCTCAAGGCCCGCCTGGTGCCCGGTGCGGCGGCGCTGGGCCTGGCGCGCGCGCTCAACGCCGCGCAGGGGGTCGTGCCCGCCGTCCTGGCCGGGCTCGCGCCGGCCTGGTGCCTGCTCGCCCCGGCCTGCGTGGGCCTGTACGCCGCGGGCGTCACGGTGCTCAGCACGCTCGAGGACGGCCCGGCGCCGGGGCGCGGCGGCGCTGCGCGCGCGCTCGCCGCGCTGGCGTACGCGGGGGCGGCGGTGCTGGCCGGGGTGGCGGCCGGGCGCCTGACCCTGGCCTCGGTGCTGGTGTCCGGCAGCGTGCTGAGCCTGGCGTTCGGCCGCGTGCCGCGGCCGGGGCCCGTGAAGCGGCAGGTGCTCGAGATGCTGTTGGGGCTCTACCTGCTGGCGGCCACGCTCGCGGGCGGGGTCGGCGAGGCGCTGCTCGAGGCCGCGGCCCTGGTGGCCGCCTTCGCGCTGATCTACCTGAGCCAGGTCCTCGTGCGGGCGCTCCGGCCCCGGCCGGCCTGAGCGGGCTCCGGGGGGACGCTTCGCGACGCTACCGCGGGGCGGGGGCGTCGGGCTCGGGGCGCAGGAGCGCCTTCACGCGCTCGACGATCCGTCGGTACCGCGGCGAGGCGCGCAGCGGGTCGAGGTCGCCGTCCTCCTCCATCCACGCGAGGTCGCTCCACTGCTCGTCCACCGCCCGCTCGAGGTAGTCGAGGGCGCGGTTGCGGTGGCGCGCGGCGCGGGCGGCGTCGGGCTCCTCCAGCGACCAGGAGGCGTAGGCGCAGGCCAGGTTGTAGCAGTCGGTGGCCTGCGAGAGGTTGCCGCGCATCGCCAGCAGGTGCTCGTACTTGGCGATCGCGTCGCCGTAGAGCCCCGCCCGCGCCGCCAGCGCCGCCGCCGACTGCATCTCGAAGACGAGGCCGCCGAAGCGGCGCGGCTGGCCCCACAGCGCCGCGATGCGCTCCTGCAGGGCCTCCCGCCAGGCGTAGGGGTCCAGCCGGTAGAGCGTGGCCAGCACGCCGTCGAGCAGCGCCTCGCGCTCGGCGTCGCCCTCGCCGAAGCCGGCCTCCTCGTCGGAGGGCAGCGTGAGCAGGTAGGCGTGGTAGCCGGCCAGCCGCTCCGTGAGCGCGGCGTCCCCGGGCCGGGCCAGGTCGGCCACGGCGCTCAGCGCCAGCTCGCGCACGTCCCAGGCGTCCAGCACGTCGTTGACCGGTCGGAGGAAGCGGTAGCCGCCCACCGCCGGCGCGCCCGGCAGCGGCAGGGCGCGGTCGGTGAGCACGTGGAAGCAGACCTCGAGGGCCATCTCCCGGCGCGGGGCGAGGGAGGCGAACTGCCCCCGGTAGTAGCCCGTGCCCCCGGTGCGCGAGCGGCGGTCGAGGAAGCGCCGCTCGACCTCGTCGCGCACGAGGAGACGGTCCAGGTCGTCCAGGGTGCGCGTCGGGGGCGGGCTGGCCGCGGGCGCCGTGCGGGCCCGCTCGAGCGCGGCCCGCGCCGCCTCGGGCACGCTCACGAGCGCCTCGCGCGCCCGCGCGCCGAGCGCCTCCCCGCCCCGGAGCCAGCCCTCGACGAGCAGGGCCAGGGCCTCCGGGCTGCCCTCCCGGGCCAAGAGGGGGGCCAAGGCCGCGCGGCGGGCCTCGGGCCCCTCGCGCCAGGCGTGCAGCACGGCCTCGCGCGCCCCGGGCAGCAGGGCGGCCAGGTCGGCGGCGG
>CAZPOZ010000199.1:0-5968 GCA_964588235.1 uncultured Planctomycetales bacterium | reverse complement strand
GACGTGGCATTGCCCGCAGACGAACGAGCGCATCTCCTGCCGCGAGGCCGCGGCGTTGGGGTCGTAGGGCTTGGCGCGGGAGCCCTTGCGCCAGCGCTCCACGCTCGGCAGGTGCGGCACCGGCTCCTTCGAGGCCGCCAGCGCGCGGATGCCGTTGAGGAAGCCCGGGCGCGTCACGCGCAGCTCCATCGAGTCGGGCACGTGGCAGTCCAGGCAGGCGATCGGGTGCTCGACCAGCTTCGTGGCCTCCCCGTAGGGCAGGGCGCACACCACCTCGAAGCCCTTCTGAATCTGCGCCTCCAGGTGCTCGGGGCCCGCGGGCGCGCCCGCGGCCAGGCCCTTGTCGCGGTAGGCGGTCACGGTCGAGGCGTGGCAGTGCAGGCACGAGCCCGGCTGCTTGAACTGCTTCACGCGCTCGGTCTCGCGCTGGTCCACCAGCATGTAGGCGTGGCCGCGCTCCTCGCGGTAGTCGACGCCGAAGGCGTAGCCCTTGAAGAGGTCGCGCCAGACCGGGTCGTCGTCCAGGTGCTGGAAGGCCTCGCTGCCGCCGTAGCGGGTGCGCTCCACGTCCACCGTGCGCCGGTACGAGTCGTGCTGGCGCGGGAAGTTGCGCCCCCAGACGGCCGGATCGACCGTGTTCTCGTCCACCTCGACGACCTTCACGAAGCGCGCCCGGGCCTCCTGCTTGCGCTCGTTGATGGTCCCCAGCAGCCAGAGGATGCCGAAGCTGAGGGCGGCCAGCGTCGCGGCCACGAAGCCGAACGGCAGCCAGCGTCGGGGGGCGGGGGTGGCGGGCGTGTGCGGGGTGCTCATGGGTCTCCTCCGGTCTGCGGCGCGGTTCAGCGACGGGGCCCGTGGCCGACCTCGGCGTGGCAGCGCAGGCAGGCCAGCTCGCCGCCGGCGTGGGCGCGGGCCTCCTCGATGCCCGAGACGAGCTCGCCGTGGCAGCGCAGGCAGTTGGCGACCAGGTGGTCGCGGTTGCGGGGTCGGATGCGGATGGGCTCGTGGAAGTCCTGGAGCGTGAAGCGCAGCGAGTGCAGGAAGCCGTTCTCGGCCTTGGCGGCCCACTTCGCCAGCCCGCCGGCCGGCAGGTGGCAGTCGTTGCAGGTGGCCACCCCGTGGTGGCTGGCCTTCTGCCAGCCGTCGAACTCCTCGCGCATGACGTGGCAGTTGACGCATGCCTTGGGGTCGCTGCTCAGGTACGACAGGCCCTGGGCGTGCCAGAACGTGTACGCCCCCGTCCCGCCGGCCACGCCCAGCAGGCCGGCGAGGATCGTCCCGCGTGCCGACGGCGCCCGCATGGATCCCTGGAGCCTCCGCGTGCCCGGCTCGTGTCAGAAGGTGAAGGTGAGCGAGGCGTAGAGGAAGTCTACGTCCTCCGCAGCGCCGGTGGCCTCGATGAAGTCGCCGGCGAACACGTGAGCGTAACCGGCCTCCAGGTCGAGGTGTCGCGACACGGCGAGCTTGGCCACGAGGTCGGCCTCGGTGGCGATCCCCGTGGCGGCGCTGCCGCCGGCCGCGCGCAGGACGGCGCCCGCCGCGTTGTACGCGTCGTCGGACGCCTCGAGCCGCTCCATCACGTGCAGGTCGGCCCGCAGGGTCAGCTTCTTCGCGGGCTTGGCCGTGACCGTCAGGCGCCCGGCCAGCACGTTCTGCCGGCCGACCAGGTCGGCCCAGCCGAACCAGAGGTGACCCGTGGGGAACAGCTGGTGGAAGGTGCCCAGGTCGCCGCCGGGACCGTCGTCGTCGCCGGAGGCCACGTCGAAGCCCAGCGCGATCCGCGGCTCCCAGCAGACG
The DNA here is from genome assembly GCA_964588235.1 of uncultured Planctomycetales bacterium. Classification (GTDB taxonomy): domain Bacteria; phylum Planctomycetota; class PLA2; order PLA2; family JAEUHO01; genus CAZPOZ01. Next base: position 4,171 of record CAZPOZ010000199.1, on the reverse strand, counting down.
TTGCAGGGCTTCCAGCCGAGCTCGGCGCTGAGCATCCAGGCGGCGACGTCGCCGGCGCCGAAGGTGCCCGCCTGCACCGCCGCCTCGACGTCGTAGTCCAGGCGCGAGCCGCCGATCGGCCCCCAGGCCGCGGCCCCCACGGTGAAGCGCTCCTCGGCGGCCGTCACGCCCTGGTAGGTGGCGGCGTCGCGTTCCAGGTAGTAGGCGTAGAGCGCCCAGGGCGAGTCCTTGCAGGAGGTGTTGGCGTAGTGCAGGCCCGCGAAGTCGGTGGCGTCGTCCGACTCGTCGAAGTCGTCGACGGCCACCAGCACGGGCCGGGCGTAGAAGGCGTCCACCCGCCAGGTCTTCGTCTTGGCCCAGGCCGACGCGCCCTCGAAGGTGCGCCGGGTGTTGCTCCAGTCCACGGGGCCGACCAGCCGCTGGCGGTCGAAGAGCAGCTCCTGACGGCCGACGCGCAGGCCCAGATCGACGCAGCCGACGTGGCCCCCCACGTCCAGGAACAGGTTCAGGAGGTCGCCGTGGTTCTCGTCGATCGGGCGCGGACCGAGCGTGCGCTCCTCCTGCTCGGCCCAGATGCCTTCGGCGAACAGGCGCACGTGGTCGCCCCAGACGAGGTTGGCGTGCGCGCGCACGCGGGCCAGCAGCCAGCCGTCGTCGGCCGGGTCGTCGGCCCGGAAGGCGAAGTTCTCGAAGTGCTCGTAGCGCAGGCGCACCTGGCCGCCGACGTCGAGCCACAGGCACGGGCCGAGCGGCAGCGCCTTGAGCCGGTCGCCCCAGTCGCAGCGCTGGCCGACGGGCTTGCAGCGCAGCGCGGCGTAGTCCTCACGGAAGCGCAGGATCTCGTAGGGCTTGGGTGCGGGGGGCTTGGCCGGCTTGGCCGGCGCCTCGGCGGCGTGCAGCGCCGCGGCGGTCAGCCCGAAGGCCGACAGGGTCAGGGCCAGCAGCAGCGCCGGCCGCAGGAGGGGCGTCCGCCCCGTCACGATGCGCTCGTTCATGCGTCCTCCCAGCGACGACCGAATCCAGGCTCCGGGACCGCGCCAGGGGCGGCCGCGCGCAGGCGCGCCCAGGCCCAGGCCATCCAGGCGCCGGCGCCCACGAGCAACGCCAGCTCGACGGCGCCGACGCGCGGCGTCGCGCCCAGCACGGTGGGCTGGACGGCGAGCAGCAGCTCGAGCGCGCGCCCGACGAGCACGACCAGCGCCACGCGCCCCAGCACGGTGGCGCTGCGCTTGGCGTGCCGCGACAGCAGCAGCGCGAAGGGCAGCGCGAACGACAGGGCCACGCTGGCGATCGAGAGCGGCTCCCAGGCGCCGGCGTGCCGCACGACGTAGGGCTCGACCTCCTCGGGCATGTTCGTGTACCAGATCAGCATGTACTGGCAGAACCACAGGTAGCCCCAGAAGAAGGCGAAGGCGAAGAGCAGCTTGCCCAGGTCGTGGCGCGCCTCCTCGTCGTCGGGCAACGCGCCGGAGCGCTGCCCGGCCAGCACGGCGAGGATCACGGCGGCGACGGCGGCCTCGATCAGGCCCGCGAACTGCAGCAGCGCGAACAGCGTGCTCGTCCAGCGCGGCTCGAGCGACATCAGCGCGTCCACGCAGGCGATCGAGAAGGTGGGCCCGAACAGCAGCAGCCAGCGCGCCGAGGCGGCTCCGGCGGCGCGGCGCGCCTCGGCGGTGCCCTGAGCCACGGCCTCGCGGCTGCGGCGCACGAGGCGGCGGGCAGCCCAGCTCCACAGGGTCAGGAAGAGGAGGGCGCGCAAGGCCACGAAGGCCACGCTCATCCAGGCGGCGCGGTCCTCGAGCACGGGGTCTGCGTGCACGCGCGCCGCGTCGGCCCAGGGGTAGAGGTGCCCGTACCCCGCCGCGAGCAGCACGAGCGGCGCACCGACCCAGGGCAGCGTCAGGGCCAGCGACTGCGGCACCTCGAGGATGCGGTCGGCCCAACGCCCTCCCGTGACGTGCACCAGCGCCACCAGCACGGCGCCGCCCAGGGCGAGGGTCAGCAGGCCGAAGGCGACCACGAGGAACGCGGCCCATGCCCTCGGGGCCTCCAGGGCCAGCCCGACGAGGAAGGCGGCGGCGCCCAGGCCGGCCAGCAGCAGCGGGCCGGAGACGGGCAGGCGCCTGGAGGGAACGGGGGCGACGGGCGCGGCGCGGGTCACGGGGCCTCCTGGAGCGAGCGCAGGTAACGGATCACGCGCCAGCGGTCCTCGGGGACGACCTGCAGGGCGGCCGAGGGCATGTTCTTGCGCCCGAAGGTGATCGCGTGGAACACCTCGCCGTCGGGCAGGGCGCGGGTCTCGGGCCGGAGCAGGCTGGGCGGCGGCGGCACGCCCCGCTGCACGGCCGGCGCGTCGGCCAGGCCCGTGGGCCCGTGGCAGCAGGCGCAGGCCGCGGCGAACACCGTCCGCCCGCGCGCGACCTCGCGCGGCTCGGCCGGAACGGGGTTCGTGAGCTCGCGGCCCGCGCGCGCGGCCTCCTCGGGCCCCGGGCCGAAGGGCAGGGGCAGGGCTCCCCGGGCGATCGTGCCGGCGGGCGGCAGCCGCTGCACGCGGCCGTCGGCGAACAGCCCGCTGGCCATGCCCGACTCGGCCGCGGGGCCGCGCACCATGTCGGCGGGCAGCACCTCCAGGTTCGGACGGCGCGGGTCGCGGCGCACGCTCAGCGCGCCGGCCAGCGCGAGCGTGCCCAGCGCGGCCAGCAGGACGAGGCTGCGGGGCACGCGGGTCATCGGCCCTCCTCCTCGACGAGCGCCTCGTCCACCTCGAGCGCGCCGTAGCCCTCGCGCAGCCGGCGGCCCAGGTCCTCCGGGTCGTAGGCCGCCCCCCGCGCCTCGAGCAGCAGCACGAAGCGGTCGTCGGTGGCGCGCGCCGCCAGGCCCGCGGGCAGCCGGAGGCGCGAGCGGCGCTCCCGCAGGAAGAAGGCCGCCACGGTGAGCAGACCCGCCAGCAGCACGGTCAGCTCGAAGGCGACCGGGACGTAGGCCTCGACCTGCGCCGCGGGCTTGCCCCCCACGTCCACGGGCCAACTGACCGCCGAGGTCCACACCTGGAGCCAGAGGCCGCCCGCAAGGCCGACCAGGCCCGCCCCGAGGCACACCCAGGGGAGCCGCGAGGGGCGCTGCCCGAGCGCCTCGGAGAGGCCGTGGACCGCGTGCGGGCCCACCACGTCGAGCACGGCGTGCCCTTCGGCCCGCGCCGCAGCCACGGCCTGCGGCAGCCGGGTGGCCTCGCCGAACGCGACGCGCAGGATGCGGCGGCTCATGCCTCACCTCCCGCCCCGACGGCCACGGCCTGCGTGGGCCGGCGCGGGGCGTGGGCCAGGGGCGGCCCGGGCGGCGGGAGCACCGACTTCACCTCGGCGATGGCCACCATGGGGACGAAGCGGCAGAAGAGCAGGAACAGGGTGAAGAACAGCCCGAAGGAGCCGGCGAACGTGGCGATCTCGATCCAGGTGGGCGCGTAGTCGGCCCAGGAGGAGGGGACGAAGTCGCGCGTCAGCGAGCCGACGATGATCACGAAGCGCTCGAACCACATGCCCACGTTGACGAACAGCGAGAGCACGAAGACGACCAGCAGGTTCGCGCGCACGCGCCTCGACCAGAGGAGCTGGGGCAGGACCACGTTGCAGGCGACGAGCATCGCGTAGGCCCAGCCCATCGGGCCGAAGGCGCGGTTGAGGAAGGCGAAGCGCTCGTAGGGGTTGCCCGACCACCAGGCCATGAACAGCTCGGTGGCGTAGGCCAGGGCGACCACCGAGCCCATCGCCAGCAGCACCTTGCACATGGCGTCCACGTGCCGGTGGGTGATGTAGTCCTCCAGGTGCACGACCTTGCGCGCCACCAGCATCAGGGTGAGCACCATGCCGAAGCCGCTGAACACGGCGCCGGCCACGAAGTAGGGCGGGAAGATCGTGGCGTGCCAGCCCGGGATGATGGAGGTGGCGAAGTCGAACGAGACGACGCTGTGCACCGAGAGCACGAGGGGCGTGGCCAGGCCCGCGAGCAGCAGCGAGAGGGTCTCGTGGCGCTGCCACGACTTGGCGCCGCCCGTCCAGCCCAGCGAGAGCAGCCCGTAGACGCGCTTGCGCGGGCCGGGCGGCAGGCGATCGCGCAGCGTGGCCAGGTCGGGGATCAGCCCCACGAACCAGAACACGAGCGAGATCGCGAAGTA